>CAZDEM010000294.1:0-1510 GCA_964504315.1 uncultured Sulfurimonas sp. | reverse complement strand
CTATGACACTGGACATGATGATGCTTTTTATACACTTGATGTATTCAGAGACCCGCAATATTACAAAGAACCCGCAGCAGATGATACAGTAAACTCTACAACACAAAAAAACTTTTTTGGCTATGTTGTTGCTTTTTTCCAAGATTACTTTTCAAAAGATACAGCCGTTTACGGTAGTGCGATAGGCTCTCCCCAAGCAAGAGACAGATATATGGCAAATATGATTTTTGGTCTGCAAAAAAAGTACCGTATAGCAAAAGAAGATGCAATTACAACTACACAAACAAATACAGCAGATACCAGTAAAAAAGTTTCTCTTTTAGATTATAACTCTCTCATCATTGAAAATACAACCGGATGCAACGGGCTTTTCTTCTCTTATGACCCGGATTCTCTTACATGTAAAACTATAAACTTCTTCGGACTCAGCCAATGGATGCCTTTTATTGATTCTACAAATACAAATCCGGAGAAAAAAATAAAATCTGATTCTGTGCTTGAAGATACCGAGACAACCCTACTGACACTTGCCGGAAAACTCGATAAAGTAAACTATATTGACAAGATGAACAGCATTGATGCTGCAACGGGAACAAGTTTTCTGCAAGAAATGTTTAAACCAATGAGTTATATGATGAAGTCAATGTTTCGATTTTTCTTTGGTGCAAATTCAAAAAATCTTACAGAAGTTGTTTCTGTAGATTTTAATTTTACAAATCCTATGCCTTTAACATTTATAAAAACAGACGGAGCAAAAGCACTTGATTTTGTTTATTTTGAGCTTCTCGGCTTAGAAAGTGTGTATGGTACAGAAGTAGAATCATGTAAGGTTAAAAAAACAGGGACATTTGGATTTACCTGGGATCAAAAAACTTTTACAGAGGGAATTGTAACTAATACAGAATTTGACATGGAAGCAGGTCTTTTTGGCTGGATTAATGATCCTAGTGAGTACAGTGAATTAAATACCACAACCGAAACGCATTTTTATTGGTTTCCAAATTCAACGCATGATATAGTAAATCTTTCTACAGATGACTGGCTGGATTGGTGTAAAAGAAATCAGGGACGTCAGAAAAAAGGGTTGTTAGGAACATTTGTTGATGCATTTAGCAGCTTTGTTTTAGGGAACAATAGAAGTACTACGTATGACGGGCAAATTGACAATCTACTCAAAGACAACAGCTGGGAAGTCGTAGAGTATAAAGAAAAAGTCCATAAAGGTTTAATACTGCATCTTAAAAAAATAAATATGACTGATATAACCTCTTCAACTCCGGGCACAACAACAGAGTTTAAAATTATGAAAATGACAAGAGGACACCAAAAATGATAATTGCTTATGTGTCAAAAGTGGATAAAGAGTGTTACAACGATTTAAAAGATGAGTTTACCGATGTAAAAAATTTCAATTCTATTAGCGATTTTATCAGTTTTTATGCAGCAAGTAAAAACCGTGATGTTGTTCTGCTTTATAGAGTTGAGAACCTTGAAGATATCGAAAAAATCA
>CAZDEM010000293.1:0-1511 GCA_964504315.1 uncultured Sulfurimonas sp. | reverse complement strand
GTAATGAGTGATTATTTTGCCGTTATTGGGCTGACACTAGAGATAGATGAAACACAAGGGTATGCTTATTTGAAAACAATAGAGCAAGATGATGATACTCCTCAACTTCCTAAACTGATAAACTCACGGGAACTGAGTTACAAAGTTTCTCTTTTGTGTGTGTTACTGAGAAAAAGGCTTGTAGATTTTGAAATGCAAAGTGATTCAAACCGTGCGGTTGTCACAAAAGAGGAGATAGTGCAAAATCTGCTGCTCTTTTTAGAAGAGAAATTTAACGAAGTGAAGATGCAAAAAGAGATAGAAGCTGTCATAAAAAAAGTTGAAGAGTTGGGTTTTTTAAAAAAGCTCAAATCGAGTGAACAAAGTTATGAGATTAGAAGTGCGCTCAAAGCCTTTGTGGATGCGCAATGGTTGAGTGATTTTGATGCAAAATTACAGGAGTATAAGGAGGCGAGATGGAGTTGAGATTTGATTTTGCTGATGATGACAGCATAACAGGGTTTAGACTACAAAAGTTTTCTCTTTATAATTGGGGAACTTATGACAAGCAGGTTGTTACACTCTCACTTGATAAACATAATGGACTGCTAACGGGTGATATAGGTTCTGGAAAATCAACCATCGTCGATGCAATTACTACACTTCTTGTTCCTCCTCAAAAAATTACTTTTAACAAAGCTGCCGGAGCGGATGCAAAAGAGCGAACGCTCAAGTCATACATTTTGGGTGAGTATAAATCAGCACAGGACGAGATGCTTAAAAATGCCAAAGCAGTGGCACTGCGTGATGAAAATAGTTTTACGGTTTTACTTGCTCGATTTGAGAATGAAGGCTTTGATGAGAGCTATACTGTTGCACAGTTTCTCTACATAGGCAACTCTAAAGTACAGAAGTTTTTTATCTCTTCACGCAATTCTTTAGAAATAAAAAGAGATTTTCTTGATGTTGATTTTAAAGATATACGAGCTTTGAAAAAGTATCTACGTGGGCTTAAGCATACTGAAGTGTATGAAAGTTTTACCGAGTATGCAAAAGATTTTAAAAGAGCAGTGGGTATTAAAAATGAGCAGGCGTTAAATCTTTTTTATCAGACAGTCTCTCTTAAATCAATCGGTAATCTTACCTCTTTTGTGCGTGAACATATGCTTGAACGTACTGCAATTGATACAAAAATAGATGAACTGTGTAAAAATTTTTTAGAATTAAATCATACACATACTTTGGTGCTGCGTGCAAAAGAGCAAATAGAGATGTTAGAGCCCATTGATAAAGAGGCAAAAGAGTATGAAAAGCTGCAAAAACAAAAAGAAACTTTTGAAGCAATGCGCAATGGACTTGAGAACTATTTTGCAAGTTTTAAAAAAGAACTTTTGCGTGTAAAACTTGAAGATTTACAGCTTGAAGTAACAAAAACAGAGTCTCAGAAAAAACATTTAGATGAGCAGTTTGAGGTATTAAGTCAAAAAGCTGTAGATTTGCACATAGAGTTACAAAAAAATGGTGGAGAGCGA
>CAZDEM010000292.1:0-1533 GCA_964504315.1 uncultured Sulfurimonas sp. | reverse complement strand
ACATGGAATAGGAGAAGAGAGTGCTGATGCTATTTTGTGTTATGCCTGTTTTAGAAATGAAATGGTTGTGGATGCTTACACAAAAAGACTGCTCAAAGCTTTTAATATTGAGTTTAAAAGTTACAAACAGTATAAAGATTTTTTACAAGAGGGTTTTAAAGAAGCCTTTACATGTAAAGAACTCAATCTGATTTATGCCAGATACCACGGAATGATTGTCGAATATAACAAAATTATAAACCTTCAAGTAAAACATTCCAGAGCCGCCCAACTTCTTTGTTAGTTAAAAAAAGAGAAGATTTGTTTTCAAAAAGTTCTTTGAGCCCTTTTTTATTTATGGCTAAAGTATGAGAACACTGCTCATGTGTAGGCAGATATGCACGTAAAAGCGAAATATCCTCTTCTATTTTTCTAGAACATAAAAAACAGTGCATATCTTTATGCAGACGTCCTTCGTGTTCTAAAAGTTTAACATAGGCTTCAACGGCTACGCGTTTAGGATTTTGTTTGTCCCAGTTTTTTGACGCTTGTTCTACCAAGTCAAAATAAAAAGAACCGATATCTTCAGAATCTTTAAGATGTTTATAGAAAAGCCCTAAAAAATCCTGCCATAAACGTAAAAGTTTATAATCATTGATCCAACTATATCCAATGTGTATAACATCTTTAAGTCTTGATAGAGTGGATTTTGCTGAGTTTTCGACTTCATAATCAATTTTGAAACCTATATTTATGACCCCATGACGTGCACCATAGAACCTATAAAGGGTATCTAAGCTGTTTTGTGATAAAATACTTACTATTAAATCCTCATCTTTGACGCGATTTAAGTTGATAATAAAACCTTGCACCTAATTGCTTCCTATATACACACTTTATGAAATTTTTTAAAATATTTTACACTTATTATGCTTATTTAAACCAAAAGAAAGTATAATTTACCTGCTTTGTCTTAAATAGACTAAGTTTCTTTAAAAAGAGATTAAATTTATATGTTTTGCGTATAAAATTTACAAATTTGGGAGTTAAAATGGTTGAACATCATGATTTATTAAGATCATTTAAGGATAATTGTGGTTTTGGTCTTGTTGCCAATATCAAAAATAAGCCTTCACATAAAGTATTAAATGATGCGGTTACTGCACTTGAACGTATGATGCACCGTGGTGCTGTTGCCGCAGATGGAAAAACAGGGGACGGAAGCGGTTTACTTCTTTCTATGCCGGAAGAATTCTTGAGAGCTGAAGCTGAGGCCAAAGGTATCGAATTACCGAGTCAGTTTGCCGTAGCAAGTGTTTTTACAAAAAATAAAAAACATTTAGATGTACTGGAAGCAATTTGTCAAAATAATGATTTAAAAGTAGTACTTTCTCGTGATGTACCGGTAAATACCAATGCACTGGGTGATCAAGCACTTGCTTCACTGCCTAATATTGTACAACTTTTTATTGTTCCTAATTCAATCATGGCAACAAACAGATTTGATGCTCTTTTATATCTTTCTCGCAAAGAAGCCGAACATGAACTTGGCAG
>CAZDEM010000291.1:0-1553 GCA_964504315.1 uncultured Sulfurimonas sp. | reverse complement strand
GCATTTGGTACAAATCTATATAATCAGTGCCCAAACGCTTTAGACTGCCCTCCACTGCCCGTTCAATATGAAAACTGTCTATTGCCGTAAGTCCGTGGCGAATAGGAGGAACAAACCAGCCGCTTGCCGCACCGGCAACCTTTGTTGCAAGAATAATACTCTCACGCGGTTTTGTTTTGAGCCATCGTCCTACTATTTTTTCTGTTAATCCTGCTAATTTACCAGAAGGAGGTACCGGATAAAGTTCTGCCGTATCAAAAAAGTTCACTCCTGCGTCATATGCTTTGTCCATAATTTCAAAAGCTACTTTCTCATCAGGTGTCTGCGTACCAAAAGTCATAGTTCCAAGACATACAGGACTTACTCTTAAACCGCTTTTGCCGATGTATCTGAACTGCATTACTTTAATTCTCCCCAGTTGTCGCCAATATTTAAACTTGCTTTCAACGGTATATTTAACTTTACAATATGATCCATAATATCTCTAAATCTATTGCCAAGTTCATCAGCCACTTTTTCATCAACTTCAAAAATCAACTCATCATGAATTTGCAACAGCATTTTTGCTTGAAGCTTTTCTTCATTTATAATAGTATGAATCTTATTCATACTTAACTTTATAACATCACTGACACTTCCCTGAAAAACACTATTTACTGATTCTCTTTCATAAGCTGCTCTGTACATTGGTGTCGCATTTTCATAATCAAAGTAACGTCTTCGTCCTAACAATGTTTCTATATAACCTTTCTCTTTTGAGCTCTCAACTATAGAACGAAAATATGATTTTACTGTCGGGAAGGATGCAAAATACTTTTCTATAATCTCTTTTGCCTCTTTTGTTGTTATACCGAGAGTATCTGAGAGTTTTTTCTGACCCATTCCATATAAAAGCCCAAAGTTTACAGTTTTTGCTATATTTCTTTTAGTCGGTGCTTCTTCTTCTCCAAAGAGTACAATAGCAGTTTGGAGGTGAATGTCTTTGTCATGCATAAACGCATCTACCAAAACAGGATCTTGTGAAAAATGTGCAAGAAGTCGAAGTTCCATTTGCGAGTAATCAATTCCTATGAACTTCTTCCCTTCTCCTGCTACAAATCCTCTACGAATTTTTGCACCAAGCGGTGTCCGTGTCGGGATATTTTGCAGATTAGGATTTTTTGAACTGAGCCTTCCTGTTGCTGTTCCAGTTTGAACAAAAGAGGTATGAATTCGATGTTGTTCGTCTTCATTCGCCAGCTTCAAAAGAGGATCTATGTAAGTTGAATAAAGTTTATGAACTTCACGGTATTCTAAAAGTTTTTCAATTATAGGATGCTTGTCTTTTAATGAACTCAGCACTTTTTCATTTGTTGAATAGCCTGTTTTTGTTTTTTTACCTACAGGTAAACCAAGTTTTTCAAAGAGTATATTCCCAAGTTGTTGTGTAGAATTGATGTTAAACTCGCTCCCAGCAAGTTCATAAATACTTCTTGTCAAATGTTCCAGAGTCTCTTTTACCTCAACCAAAAACTTTTCTAAAAAACCTGTATCTACTTCTATACCCTCTTCTT
>CAZDEM010000290.1:0-1555 GCA_964504315.1 uncultured Sulfurimonas sp. | reverse complement strand
GTCTTATATAACTCGTTCGGACAGCATTAAAAAAGCAAATAAATTTATATCTGAACTTAAACAGTCTATAAAATCTCTTGACACAATGCCTATGCGATGTAGAAAAAGTTATTATACTGATGATGAAAATTCACATGATTTAATCTATAAAAAATATACAATTGTTTTTAAAATTATTAAAGATACTGTTTATGTTGTATCGGTTTTTAGACAGAGAGAATATTAAAGAATCAAGAAAGAGTCTTAATAAAGTGACATAAAATTTTCAAGAGAATGTTAAATATGTTAATAAAATCCCGAAAATATTGAAAAATATGTGATATACTTAATTTAAATTAATTATATCCCTATACATAGATAATTTATACTATAAATCCCTAAGAGATATATATAATCCCAGAAAATGGATAAAAATAATGTTTATTGCTTTTCAAAGTGAGATACTACCAAGCTCTTGTAAATTAATCGGTTACTCCTGGCTACTACATCATTTTCATGTTAACTTACATTTGAGACAGTTATGTTGTGTAAGTGAGAAAAGAATAGCTGGACAAACAATTGTCAAAGGAAATTGGTTAATATTTGATGCTCAACTAATGGTAGAAGAATCAGTATATGCACAACTAGAGTTTGCCATAAAACATGAGCATTTAGATCTCTTATTACTCAAAAAAATATTAGAAATTTTTCCAAAAGACAATTTAATAACAAATATTCAAAATAACCCTAAGCGCATCTTGAATAAAAAAATATGGTTCTTATATGAATTTTTATTAAAAACAAAACTACCATTGGAAGATCTTCCAGCAAGTAAATATGATGACCTTCTCAATAAAGAAAAATATATTATAAATAATAATTTTTCAAAATCAAAGAGACACAAAATTAATAACAATTTATTGGGTACTCAAGAGTTTTGTCCAATAATTAAACGCACAGAAAAACTTCAAAACTATTTAGAGCTAAATTTAAAAAATGAAATCACAGATGTAATAGGCAAGGTATCAAAAGTACTCGTTAGACGTGCTGCAAGCTTTCTACTACTATCAGATTCTAAAGCATCGTTTGAGATAGAGGGTGAACGTCCTCCTAAGAACAGAATTGAAAACTGGGGAAAAGTTATTAATGAAGCAGGTAAATCAGATTTAAGTATTGATGAAATCCAAAGACTTCATGCAATTCTCTTACAAGATTCTAGGTTTGTGAAAATTGGATTAAGAGATGAAGAAGTATTTTTAGGGGACAGAGATAGGGATAATTATCCAATTCCTGAATTTATAGGTGCTTCTAGTAAAAACTTAACTTCTTTAATGAGTGATTGGATTGAGCTAGATAAGAAACTTATAGATGCTAATATCGATCCTATACTTCATGCTGTAATTATTGCTTTCTCATTTGTATATATTCATCCACTTGAAGACGGGAATGGCAGAATACATAGATACCTACTACATCATGTACTAGCAAAACAGAATTTCTATCCTAAAGGAATGATTTTTCCAATTTCAAATGTTATTTTAGATGAAATTGATAAGTATAGAGATGTATTAATAAC
>CAZDEM010000289.1:0-1600 GCA_964504315.1 uncultured Sulfurimonas sp. | reverse complement strand
AGAACTGTGTGTTATTTAGAGAAGTTGTAATAGCTTTGAATAAAAATTTGTTGACTTTATCAATTTTAAATTAATGAGCAATCATTAATCCCTTTTACAACTGACTACGGTCAATTGTAAGTACATATCTATCAGTGTATTTACAATTGATCGTCTAGGTGGCTATAGAGAGGGGGAAACGCCTGGTCCCATTCCGAACCCAGAAGCTAAGCCCCTCATCGCTGATAATACTTGTCCTTTCAGGATTGGAAATGTAGGTCGCTGCCTAGTTGATCAGTTTTTATTTACATATTCACTTTCTTTTTTCTTTATTTCTTTTAGTTACTGCTTTTATCTTTAGTTGTTTGTTTTATACTTATTTCTGCTTTTTATAATCTTTTGTGTGGTATTATTTCATATAAAATTTTAGGATGTTATATGAGAGAATATATTAAAGATCAAATAAAAAAATCTTTTGAAACAAAACAAGCTATGTACGAGAATGAAGATCTTTTGAATAAAATTGAAGAAGTTGCCAAAAAATGTGTTGCACTATATAAGACAGATAAAAAAACTATTTTGGCTGGTAATGGTGGCAGTGCTGCTGATGCTCAACATATTGCAGCTGAGCTTGTTGGTCGTTACGGCTTTGACAGACCTTCTATCCCCTCTCTTGCTCTTACAACTGATACATCTAATCTTACAGCGATTGGTAACGATTATGGTTATGATCAAGTTTTTTCTCGTCAACTAGAAGGTATGGGGCAAGCAGGAGACATATTTATAGGAATATCAACATCTGGCAACTCTGTAAATATTATTAAAGCTTTTGAATCTGCGAAGAAAAAAGGGATTATGTGTATCGCCCTAACAGGCAGAGATGGTGGTGAGATGGCAAAAATAGCTGATATTGCCCTTGTAGTTCCATCAAACTCAACTCCACGTATTCAAGAATCACATATTCTTATTGGACATATTCTTTGTGATATTATTGAAAAAGAGATTTTTGGTGATGGTGTGTCTAAATAATTTATGAACAAAGCTTTATTTTTAGATAGAGATGGTGTTATTAATATTGAAAAACATTACTTACATAAGGTAGATGAATTTGAATTTCTTGATGGGATTTTAGATCTATGTAAATACTTTCAGGATCAAGGTTACTATATTTTTGTAGTAACAAATCAGTCTGGCATTGCGCGAGGCTATTATACTGAAGATGATTTTAAAATTTTAAGTAAGTGGATGTTGGATGAGTTTTCAAAAAATTGTATAAAAATACAAAAAGTTTATTATTTCCCACATCATCCTGATATATCAGGAAATTGTAGTTGCAGAAAGCCAAATCCCGGTATGATTTTAGATACCGTTAATGAATATAAAATCGATATAGAACATTCAATTATGATAGGTGATAAAGAAAGAGATATTGAAGCTGCTATAAATGCTGGTATAAACATTACTTACTTATTGGATGAAAACAAAAGTGTTGAAAAATCAAAAGCTACTAAAATCGTAAGTTCTTTAAAGGAGATTATAGATGTTAATTTTAAATAGTGGTGGCACATTTAACAAAAGATATAATCCTTTAAATGGAAATATGGAAGTCCCATATGATAAT
>CAZDEM010000288.1:0-1607 GCA_964504315.1 uncultured Sulfurimonas sp. | reverse complement strand
TGAATATAAAGAGTACATTCCATATACCAAATCAAACTGGAATGATACAAACTATAAAATTAAATTAAAAAATATTGCAAAAGTCATTAAAGATATAAATCCTGATATTATCGGACTGCAAGAGATAGAATCACTTCAAGCACTCAAAGATTTGCGATATACCTTAAAAAGAGAAGGCATTTATTATCAATACTACAAAATAGCGAATTTAAAAAGCACAACGATAAAAGTGGCGATACTGAGTAAAATTCCTTTTGTATACACGCATGAAATTGCCGTTACATCATCTTATAGATACAGAAATATACTAGAAGCGAAGTTTAAAATTAACAATGAAGATTTATATGTTTTAGTCAATCATTGGAAATCTAAAGCAGGACCTGAAAGCATGCGAATTGTATCTGCTAAAAAACTAAAAAAAAGAATCGGAGAACTCGGGGCAGAGCAAAATATTATCGCACTGGGTGATTTTAATTCTGATTATGAAGAGTATGAAATTTTCAAAAGAAAAAGAAGACATAATGATACCAATGGAGTCACCGGCATCAACCATATTCTCGGTACTATAAATTATAAACAAACTGCACAAGATACAAAAGTTCAGCCATTCGAGTTTTATAATTTATGGTATGACACCGATTTAGAAAATAGATATAGTTATATTTACAGAGGGAAAAAAGAGGCAATGGATAATATTCTTATATCAGCTTCTTTATTGGACAATAAGGGTTTAAATTATAAATTCCATAGTATAAGTGCCTTTGTAAAACCATATCTATTCAAAGGAAAATCAATTTATAGATGGCAAACAACAAGAAGCAGACTTAGACGCCATAAAGGAAAAGGTTATTCTGACCATCTCCCCGTCATAGCAGAGTTTGTTCTGCATTAAGACACCAATTAATAGGCTTTTTTCTATGCGCAATCAAATATTCATTTGTTTTTGAAAACGGTTTAGACTCAAAAAAGCCTCTATATGCCGAAAGTGGAGAAGGATGAGCAGATTTAATAACAAAATGCTTTTTTGTATCTATAAGTGATTCTTTTTTTTGAGACGGAGCACCCCACAAAATAAATACTAAATGCTCTTTTTCATCAGACAACTTTTTAATAACAGCATCAGTAAATTTCTGCCAGCCGAAATCTTTATGAGAATTTGCATGCCCTTTTTCCACTGTTAAAACAGCATTAATAAGTAATACACCTTCATTCGCCCATTGCGTTAAATTCCCGTTTTTAGGATATTTACAACCTAAATCATCTACTAATTCTTTATATATATTTTTTAATGAAGGAGGGATTTTACACGAATCACAAACTGAAAATGCAAGACCGTTTGCCTGATTTATTCCATGATATGGATCCTGCCCTATAATTACAACTTTTACCTCAGAGGGTTTTACTAAATTAAAAGCTCTAAATATATTTTTATAGCTTGGAAACACGGTTCTTGATTCATATTCTAAAGATACTTTTTTCATAAGTTTAATAAAATATTCTTTATGAATTTCCGTCTCAAGAAATTTTTTCCATTCATCGTCTAAAATTATCATATTTATACTTTTTTATAATTATATAGAAATAATGCTATATATAAGATTATGGAT
>CAZDEM010000287.1:0-1612 GCA_964504315.1 uncultured Sulfurimonas sp. | reverse complement strand
TGCATATGCAGAGCTTTATAGTATTTTTAAAAATCTTGTAATTTCTTTTGTCATTTTGGCCTTTATAACTCTTATTATTTTGAACATACTGTTAATAAAAGTCTTACAACCCCTTAAAATCGTGCAACAACAAGCTGAAGCCATCACACAAAATAAATTTATTTTGCAAAATGATATTCCAAATACAAAAGAGCTCAAAGATGTTGTGTTGGCTATGAACCAGATGGTTATAAAAGTAAAAGCAATGCTGGAAAAAGCAAATGAAGAATTAAAATACCAAAAGCAGCTTGAGTATATAGACAAAGTTACCGGGCTTAAAAACAGAAAGTATTTTATAAATAAACTGCCTGAATATCTCAAGCAAGATGCAGAGGTTCAGGGCGGTACAAATATTTTAATAGCACTTAACGGCATAACAAAAGCAAATCAAATTCTTGGGAGAAAAGGAGTTGATAAACTCTTTAAAGATATTGCCCAACTCCTCCAAATACATACACAATCCTGCAAAAATACTATAGTTGTCAGAATAAACGGCACTGAATTTGCAATTTTTATTCCTGAGAGTCAAGAAGATACTGCACTCAATCTTGCAAAAATCATCAACGCAGAGACATCAAAACTCATTGAAGAGTCCGGCTTAGATACAGACATAGTATGTCTTTCTATCGGTATTTATGTTTATAATCATCAGCAAACAATCCAAGAGCTGTTATCGTACTCAGACAATGCCTTGGCGCAGGCAAAATTCAACAATAAAATACATGTAGAAAAATCTGAAAACGTTGTCGAAGTTATGGGTAAAGAATCATGGAAAAACATCATTACAACCGCTATAAAGAAAAATAATATTCATTTTACTCCATGTAAGGTAATTGACACAAAAACAAATGAAATTGTCTACAAAGTGCTCACACTTACACTCTATGTTAATGAGAAAACAATCTATTCGTATGGGAAATTTATGGCTTTGGCACACCAGCTTGGACTAAGTCGTAAAATTTATGACAATGTTTTGTATATGCTTTTTTCCCAACCAGATGCCAATCTTGCCAGAACATCATCCTCACTCAGACTTCCATACGAGTATTTAAAGCTCGCACAGACTTATGACACAATGGAGCAGCTCTTTAAAGAGTATGCACATACACTGCCGTTTAAACTCATAATAGGTATGCCAGATAAATTTGTAAACAAAAACACAGAACAGGTCAAAGAGTATAAAAAACTCTTTGAACAGTACGATATTGGCATGGGAATTTTTGAATTTATAGGAGAGAGTTCAGACTATACCTACCTGCAGGATTTACGACCGACATATATTAAAGGGGAGCCAAATTACTTTATATCGCAAAATAGGCATACTATAGCAGCACTCAAACGAATTACCGATACACTCAACATCTCGCTCATTGCAACAGGAGTAAGCGATATAAAAGAGGTAAAACGATTGCAGGAAAAAGGTATTTATATTATTCAGGGACAAGTAACTGAAATACTTTAATGCCTTACACTTTGGAACTTATAAGTGCAAGTTCCAAACTTCCGCTCACATAATTGGCAAAAAAAGTAAGTATTTCTAAATCTTCTTCATCAAAGTCTGTTTCTTTATTTA
>CAZDEM010000286.1:0-1636 GCA_964504315.1 uncultured Sulfurimonas sp. | reverse complement strand
TTGGAATATTCCTTATTCTTTTCTTCTATCTTGTATTTTATCATTATGATTTCGCAATGGATCCGGTAAACTTTGACCCTGCTAATGGATTAAAGACACCAACGCATATTTATCCAGAGTGGTATTTCTTATGGTCGTATGAGATTTTACGTCCATTTTCTACTAATGTTGGGCTGATAGCGTTTGCATTTGCACAAGTTATTTTCTTTTTATTACCATTTTTAGATAGAAGCCCGAATGCAGTTCCTGCATCACGCCGTGGTCTTTTTAATGTTTGGTTCTGGGCAATGTTGATTGATATGATCATATTAACAGCAATGGGTAAAGTACCACCAGAAGGTATGTTTAGTGCTATTGGTTTTTATGCGGCATTGACGTTTATTGGTCTATGGATTGCACTTCCATTTATTACAAAATTTGAAAAAAAGTTATAAGGAGTAGAAAACGATGAAAGAATTATTTATATTAGCAGTAGTAACTGTATTTACTCTTGTAACTTATTATTTAGTTGAACCTTTTGCACATTCACAAATGCATAAGCATATAGAGACTGAAGGTTTTACATATAAAGATTTACCTGCAATTACCAAAAAAGGTGATGCTACTCGTGGTAAAGATTTAGTTATGGGTGCAGGTGCTTGTGTAGGTTGTCATAGTATTGAGGTGGCTGGTATGCCAGCACCTATGGATCCTGTTACAGCTGCACAAAGTTATGGTGTAAATCCACCAGATTTATCAAATGCCGGTGTAATTTTTGACGCAAAATTTTTGGCAAATCTGATTAAAAATCCTGCACATGCTTTAATGCTTGAGCATAAATATAATGAAAAAAGTGGCAACAGCTATCCAATGCCTCAGTTTTATGGTGCGGGTGGAGATATGGATCAAGAAGTAGCTGATATGGTTGCATATTTACAATCTATTGCAGTTCCTGAAGATAAATTAACACCTGATATGGCGTTTAATGTTGCTTGTGGTAGATGTCATGCTATTCACTATCCGTATGAACTAGATGGCAAAATGCATCCAGCTTGGACACAAATAGGTAGTAAACCAGCGTTTAAGAAAAAACAGGATGAGTTGGCATTTGAAACAAAAGTTTTAGATTATCAAGACTCTTTAACAAAATATCTTGGTACATTACCACCAGATTTAAGTATGTATATTCGTTCTCGTGGTGAGCACTATATTAAAACTTTTGTTGAAGATCCTCAAGCATACTTAAAAGGTACTGCTATGCCTCGTGTCGGTGTGAGTGCAGAAGCTGCTGATAAAGTTATTGAGCACTTAGAAAATGTCGGTGATTCTAAACGTCATATGAGAGAAGAAATTGGTAAGAATGTAATGATTTACATCTTTATATTTGCAATCTTTGCAATTCTTTGGAAAAAAGAGGTGTGGAGAGACTTACATTAATTAGTCCCGCAAAGAGAGTAATCTCTTTGCTCCGCTTCTGTGTTAAAACGCGATGCAGAAAAAGACTAAATCTTTTTCTGTTAGCCACTGAAGAGATGAGCGCTTGCTCATCTTTGTTATCATCTTTTTAAACTATCTCTTAATTAATAAAAATCAATCTTTTACTTTAATTTCTACTGTGTGACATAAAATATCATGTAAAGCTTTTTTGTCTTTTCTA
>CAZDEM010000285.1:0-1641 GCA_964504315.1 uncultured Sulfurimonas sp. | reverse complement strand
GACCCTTTTGTATTTGGACGCGGCGGTGAAGAGGGTGC
Organism: uncultured Sulfurimonas sp.; assembly: GCA_964504315.1. GTDB lineage: Bacteria > Campylobacterota > Campylobacteria > Campylobacterales > Sulfurimonadaceae > Sulfurimonas. Next base: position 1,603 of record CAZDEM010000285.1, on the reverse strand, counting down.
TTATCTTCAAGAAAGAGGTGTCAAATTTGAAATTATTCCGGGAATAACTTCAGCTGTAAGTGTTCCTGCCTATGCAGGTATACCTGTCACGCATCGTGGGGTAGCCGTCAGTTTTAGAGTTGTCACCGGGCATGAGTCACCTAATAAAAAAGAATCTCAAATTGCCTGGGAAAATTTCAAAACAGACGATACTATAGTATTTTTAATGGGTCTGCATAATCTTCCTAAAATTGCATCCAAGCTCATTGCAGTCGGAAAACCTAAAGATTATCCTTGTGCCGTTATTTCACGTGGTACGACAAAAGATCAAAGTGTTGTTGTCGGAACACTTGAAGATATCATAGAAAAAGCCAAAGGTGTCCCTACTCCGGCTTTGATTATAGTCGGAAAAGTTGTAACACTCAGAGATCAACTCGACTGGTTTAATAAGTAATCAGTAATTTTGTAAATTATACTCTTTGTATAAAATCGAAGCCTCCGGGCTTCCTGATTCAATAGCTTTTTTTGCCCAATATTTTGCTTTTTTAAATTTTTCCTGGGCTACATAAATTTCACTCAGTAAATAATATGCGCCGATATCACCCTCTTTTGCATTTTTTTCCAGCCACTGTGCTGCTTTGTTAAAATTCATGGCTTGCATATAGATACGTCCTACATTCTGTATAGCTTTTTTGTGCCCTGCTTTAGCAGCAGTTTCCAAAAGTTCGGCTGCTTTTGAAACATTTTGGTCTACTCCGTAACCGTTATAATACATCAGTGATAAATTATAGGTTGCATTTATGTTTCCATGCTTGGCTTTTGTATCCAATATACTGAAAGCTTTTTTATAATTTCCTGCATTGATTGCATCCAGCGCAGCATCAGAGGATGCATACAGCAGTGATGTCAATAATAGAAGTATAGTCATTGTTTTTTTCATGCTAATTCCTGTTTTATACATAATATAATAATGAAGAGAGTAACAATGCACCCAGAAATGTTATAGCAACCATAACAGAACGTTTTTGTGACTCTTTTATACTATGATGCTCTTCTAAATAATCACTCAGCCAGATACCCGGATAGATTGTAAAAATGAACATTGGAAAAGTCATCACCAAAATAATCATAATATCGTGCGCTGTCATTCAAATTCCTGTAAATTAAATTTTTCTTTAGAATTATTATTATATCATATAACAAAGAGGTTAGCTATGAAAAAAATTATAATTTCAACCATTTCAATAGTTTTGAGCGGTATTATTTTTAATGCCTGTTCAACAACATCTATGAATGCAGAAGATACAAAAACTGCTTCATTTACACATTTAGAACATGAGATGCCATTAACAAAGGTTCATAAACTGATTTTAAAAGCAGGTGAAGAAAATGGCTGGAGAATGACTGAATTTAAAGAAAATAAGCTTATTGCTGAAAAAGAAGAAAATGGCAGTATGAAAGCAGTAACTATTACTTTTACCCAACATTATTTTGATATTTCACCAAAAGACAGTGATTTACACGAAGCAATAGAAAAAGAGCTAAAAAACGCGTTATAATGCTTTACTTTTGAAACATTTTATAAGATAATTAAAAAAGGAATCAAAGTATATTTTTTAAGTAA
>CAZDEM010000284.1:0-1645 GCA_964504315.1 uncultured Sulfurimonas sp. | reverse complement strand
GATCCATTTAAAGATGAAATTAAAAAATATATTGATATGGAATTGTCTCAAACAAATATCTTAAAACTTATAAATTCTAAATTAGATAAAAAAGTTTCATTAGCAACACTTAGGTATTTTATTGAAACTACAAAGGAGTTAAAGACCTAATAGATTAATATTTCTACACTTTCCAATATTTCAGTAAAAGTAAAGGAACAAGATTTGCTTTTTAGAATCTAAAAAAGAGTTTCCCATCCAAGTACTTCTTCTTCCACTCCTTGCAATAATTTTATATTTTGTAAATAATAAAAACAAACTTCTAATGCTTGACATGATCATAGCCACACTCAAGAGTGATATGGCATATCTCACACAAACAATTAATCAAATGAGTGATGAGTCGAAAAAAAAGTGGAGGAGTTATTACAGGCTGCTAAGCGAGATAAACTATCCATACCTGAAAATGTACAACTCTTTATTGATATATATCGTCAATCAAATCAAACCAATACGAGTCTATGTAGCAATAGATGATAGCTTCATCTTTCGTTCAAGAAATAAGAAAGTACCTAACGGATATTGGGATTATGACCATGCACAAAAACATAATAGAAGTAAATATGTATGGGGACAGAATCTCTTAGCAGTAATACTTATCTTAGAGTATGGGGAGAAGAGACATATTCGCCTACCATTGAGAATAAAACTCAAAGCCTCACACCTCACAAAAATAAAGTATGGTCGCTATATGATGAGAGTAGCGATAGCCTTTTTAAAAAGAGTGAACCTCTTGCAAAAAACTATCATAAGCTTTGATAGCTGGTTTACTAATGCTCCAATGATATTAGACTTTGCTTCAATGGTAACAGTAGTTGCTCAAGCAAAGCTCAACTATGTCTTTTATCATCCTCCAGAAGAAGTAATAGGAAAACGCAAACGAGGTGCACCTAAAAAATATGGAGATAAACTTCAAAAACCAACAATAGCACAACTGCAACATGAAGTTACACTCACTCTCTACTCTCAAGAGATGAAAATCAGATACAGTGAATATGTTGTCAAAGCAAGATTTTTAAAAGGTATGCTTGTTAAGATTGTCTATATCCAGTTTCCAGATGCAAAGAAGTTACGACTTCTTCTCTCTACTGATACTCAAATGAGTGCAGTAGAGATTATTGAAGCCTATGAAAAAAGATGGAATATTGAAAGCTTCTTCTTTGAATATAAGCATATGCTTGGTTTAAAAGATATGATGCAACACTCAGTACACACATATTACAAATGGGCATATATCAGATTGATAAGCTATAGCATCATTAACTTCTTAAAAATATCTCATGAAAAAGAGATAACATCATTCATCTCTTTAACTTCTCCATGGAGAACAACCAATAAGAAGAAAAGAGTCCCTATAAGCTTTAGAATGGCACAACTCTACTTCTTCTCATTATTTAGCAGTTTCAATAAAACAAGGATTCTTCACGAAACTATCAATAAATCAAATCAGTTTTTAAAGCAAAATAGACAGAGTTCGAATAATAGGGGTTACAAGCCTAATAAGTTTGTGGATTTTTTACTCAAAACTGGGTAATTTTTTGGAAAGTGTAGTAAATCTAAAGAATTAGGAAGAAACCAGGTTATGTATTTTGATAAATCTTTTTAA
>CAZDEM010000283.1:0-1650 GCA_964504315.1 uncultured Sulfurimonas sp. | reverse complement strand
CCTAAAAGACAAGATAATAAGGCATGGCTCAATAGAATGCTTGAGACAAATACTATCCCTACTATCTGGATTACAAATAACATATATAGAATCGATAATGCAATGGTGAGCAGATTTGATTTTAGTATAGAGGTACCTATACCGAATAAATCTAAAAGAGCTAAAATCATTAAAAACTACTCTAATAATTTACTAGATGAGCAAAGTATAAAAGTGTTGGCAGAAAATGAAAACATTGCACCGGCTCTTATTACTCGTGCTACAAAGGTCGTTAGCAGTATAGACACAAAAGATAAATCAAAAGCTTTTACACAAGTAATCAATAACACACTCAAGGCACAAGGACATAAGGAGATAAAAAAAGAGAAAGTCATTTCCCTTCTGCCAAACACATATGATCCTAAGTTTATTAATACAACTACTAACTTAGAAGCTTTAGCACAAGGGATAAAAGAACACCAAAACGCAAGACTTTGTTTATATGGAGCTGCTGGAACTGGTAAAAGTGCATTCGGTAGATATATCGCCCAAACACTAAATAAACCATTACTGCTTAAAAAAGGTAGTGATTTAATGAGTATGTGGGTTGGTGGTACTGAAAAAAATATAGCTGATGCCTTTGAGGAAGCAAAAGAAGAAAAGGCTGTACTTGTATTTGATGAAGTGGATAGTTTCTTAGCTGATAGAACCAATGCTCAAAGAAGTTGGGAAGTGACTCAAGTAAATGAGATGCTAGTGCAGATGGAAAACTTCGATGGGATATTTATAGCTACAACTAACTTGATGGATAATCTAGATCGTGCAAGTTTAAGGAGATTTGATTTGAAGTTAGAGTTTGATTTTTTAAAACCTGAACAGGCTTGGAATATGTTTTTATCATATTGTAGAGATTTGAAATTAGCTAAACCATCAATATCATTTAAAAGAGGAGTTGAAAGTTTAAGATATTTAACTCCGGGGGACTTTGCCGCAGTTACTCGACAAAACAGATTTAGACCTATTACAGATGTTAAGGATTTTATACAAAGACTTGAGAACGAGATAGCTGTTAAGAATGTTTCTACTGGAAATGTTATGGGGTTTTTAGCTTAGTAATGGCGAGGTTAAGCTTATATTTTATATACAACATAAATGGAGAATAAAATGAAATCAATAAAAAGTGGTGATTACACACTAGAAGAGATAGCAAAGATATTGGGTATTACAAGAGAGCGAGTTAGGCAAATAGAGGCTCAAGCATTAAAAAAATTGAAGTCTCCAAATATTGGTAAAAAATTAAAAGATTATGTATCAGGAGATTTGTAATGGGAGTATTTGAAGTAAGAGAATCGAACAATAATGCTAATTTAGACAAAAAAAAGCTATGCACATATATAGACAATACAGAATTTAGCGATGAGATAAAAAAAGCAATAAAAAGCATACTTGGAGTAGTAATATCAAGTGGAGATAATGATATAAATCTTGATTTTGATGACTTAAAAGTTATTATAGAACATGGTGGTGTTGCATTTGTTGGAAGTGGTGAATTTGAGGATGAAAACTCAGCAACTGAAGCAATAAAATTATCAATTAAAGATTCATCATTGGATTATGCTTTAATTGATAAGGTGGCAGGGATGTTAATACATTTTGTAGTTCACCCTGATT
>CAZDEM010000282.1:0-1695 GCA_964504315.1 uncultured Sulfurimonas sp. | reverse complement strand
ATGCAAAGTTATGGAAATATATATTTTGGTTTTGGCGGTTTTGAAGAACATATTGATTACACAACAAATATTGATCCAAGCGAGAATAACACAAGATTAAATATGTATATTGCATACAAAAATAAATTTACCAAGAGTGTAAAATTTTCATATATAGGCTATTATCAACCTAGAATAGATATATTCAGTGATTATATTTTATCAAATTCTGCAGAATTAAAAGTCAAAATTTATAAGAAGCTTTCAATTAATTTTGAATTAACATATAATCAAGATACAAAGCCGGCAATAGGGGTGCAAAAATATGATTTTGCACAAAAAACAAGCTTTGTGTACGATTTTTAAATACAAATAAGATAATAAATGAAAGAATTAAATAAATATTTAAAATCACACAATGTAAGTGAGATGCACCCTGCAGAAATTGCAAAAATTTTAAAAGGTCTTAATGACAGAGACTTTAGTAAAGCTATAAAAAGCGTGCCAAAAGATTTAGTCGGGGATGTCGCACTTGCATTGCCTGATAGATATTTTGACGATGTTGTTGAAAACCTAAGTGTTGATGAGCTTTCACATGCAGTAAGTGAACTTGAATCAGATGATCAGCTCGAATTTATGCAAGAGCTTGAAGATGTTGATGAAAATGTTGCTTCAAAAGTTTTTAACACACTTGATGCTGAAGATAAAAAAGAGATTTCAAAACTTAAAAAGTATGATGAAGATCAAGCCGGTGCTTATATGCAACTTGAGGTCTTTACGGCCAGAGAAGATGAAATAGTTCAGGATGTTATTAAAAGATTTGCTCGTCTTAGAAAAGAAAATGAGCTTGAAAATGTTCAAAACCTATTTATTGTAGATAAAAATAACAGACTTTTATATACTGTCGGTTTAGATGATTTACTCATATTTGATTTTTCAAAAACTATAAAAGAAAATATAGAGAAGAACGAAGACTCTTTTGAGCCTAAAATTGCAACAGATACGGAAAATATTAAAGAGGTAGTAAACTATTTTAAAGAGTATGATTTGTCTGTTATGCCTGTTGTTAATGATGAAGGTATTTTAGTCGGTCGTATTACATCAGATGATATTTATGATATCATTAACGAACATGCAACAGAGCAGATGTATAATCTTGCGGGTGTTGATGATGAAGCCGAAGAAGATGAAGATATTGTAAGAGCTACAAAGAAACGTGCGACGTGGCTTGGTATTAATCTTGTAACGGCCATTGCAGCCTCTTTGGTTATCGGCTTATTTGAAGATACAATTAACTCTATGGTTGCACTTGCGGTTTTGATGCCGATAGTTGCTTCCATGGGCGGTAATGCAGGAACACAGAGTTTAACTGTTGTTGTGCGTCAGTTAGCTTTGGGTGAAATATCGCATACAGATGCTTTTAGAACCATAAAAAAAGAGGTAGTGATTTCTTTGATGAATGGTCTGCTTTTTGCTCTAGTTATGGGTATAATAGCTTGGATGTGGTTTCATATACCACTACTTGGTGTTGTAATTGGCTTAAGTATGATTATAAACCTTTTAATGGCCGGTTTTTTTGGAGCAATGATTCCATTAATGCTTAAAATATTAGGTATAGACCCGGCAATAGGAAGTACAGTTATTTTAACGACTGTAACTGATGTTGTAGGCTTTTTTAGCTTTTTAGCACTAGCAAAATACATATTACTCTAAAGG
>CAZDEM010000281.1:0-1704 GCA_964504315.1 uncultured Sulfurimonas sp. | reverse complement strand
CCAGCTCTTCGGAAGCGATGCTTTAGCTTCGCCTTTTAGGCTTTAAAGCAATTCAGCCCAGACTGAAGTCTGGGTTCCGAAAAACTTTACAGGTTTACATGTAAATAAGCTTGTTTAAAGTCCCGGGGCTTTCCACATTGAAGTCGTGATATTATCATCAACTAGCTTTAATTGTACTTCATATGCCTGCTGCCATTTGATTTTTAATTTGTCATAAACTTTTTTATTTTCTAAATTTGGTTCATATGTTTTGTCCCATACTACCAGCTCTTTTGCTGCACTTGCCAAATTTTTATAAATGCCACAGCCTACTCCCGCAGCCATGGCAGCACCCAAGGCTGTTGCCTCCGTAATGCGGGGAATTTTAACTCTGTAGCCTGTTACATCTGCTACAATTTGCGACCATAACTTACCTTTGCTTGCACCTCCGGCAAAAACTATTTCATCAAACTCTACACCACTGAATTGTTTTATTTTTTCTAGATTGATACTTGAAACAATAGCAGCATTTTCTTCTAAACTTCTAAACATTGATGCACGATTATATTTATCTGCATCGAGTCCAAGATTTAAAAAACTTGGTGCTGCGTGGTACCATTTTTTATACTTCATAGAGTCTGAAAATATAGGAAGTATCCCATAAGAGCCAGCCGGAATTTCTTGGGCTTTTTGCTCTAAAATTTCATATACATCACAACCCTTTTCTTGTGCCTCTAACTTTTCCATATCACAAAAAGCATCCCGAAACCAACGCATCACAAGTCCTGAGAAAAATGTAATACCCTCGGCTTGAGAGAGTCCATCAATCACATGAGGATTCACCCGTACACTCATATTAACTGGTGCTTGTGTGTTAGATGAAATATTAACAACCTGTTGCCAAAAAGAACCGCCTAATATTGCCACCTGTCCGGCTTCTACGACACCCAAACCCGCTGCACCCAACTGAACATCACCACCACCCATAATAACTTTTGTAGATGTTGAAAGTCCCGTCTCATCAGCAGCCTTTTTTGTAACAAACCCCATAACAGAGCCTACTTCTAAAACTTTAGGAAAAATGGTCTCTTTAATACCGATTTTTACAGCCATTTGTGGCATCCAGTCTCTCTCTTTTAAACTAAAAATACCAGTTGTTCCGCCATTGCTCGGGTCACTTGCTATCACACCGCTCAAACGAGCTAAAATCCAGTCACCTATCATCGAAATATGAGCCACTTTTTTATAAATTTCAGGACGGTTATTTTTTAGCCATAAAAGACGAGGCAGTGCGCCAAGAGCAAATGTTTGTCCCGAAGCAGCATAAAAATTTTCTTCAAGGTCTGCAAAATTTTCTTTTAAATAACGCACTTCTTGTGAAGCTCTCGCATCAACATTTGCTACTGCCCAAAGTTCTTTGCCCTCATCATCATATAAAACGATGCCTTCGCGCATACTTGTAGCACTCACACCTAAAATATCATCAGGGTTTATAGCGGCTTTTTTTATAGCTTCTTGTATACATGTAACGACTAAAGGCCAGTTATTTTCACAATCAAAAGTCATGGAATTTGGCACATTTTCTTCTTCTAAATGTGTCCATTCTCTTTGAGCGACGGAGATTTGATTGGCTTTTGTGTCAAAAATTACAGCACGGATACTGCCTGTGCCTGCATCTATTGCCAGGAGGTATTTATTCATTGTTTACTTCTTTTATAGTTTTTT
>CAZDEM010000280.1:0-1726 GCA_964504315.1 uncultured Sulfurimonas sp. | reverse complement strand
CTATTGTACAGTTGGGAAAGATGAAAGATTTGGAAATATCTGCAGATGCAACTTTTTATAATTTGAAATATGATTATGGACTGGTGGTATACGACTAATGAATACTTTTTTTATAGAGTTTCGAGATCCTCTTTTTTCAATTATAATTTTTTTTACAATTATATTTATCATTACTTTCTTCTCTTATTGGTGGGGAAGATATAAAAGAAAAGAAGATTCTAAACATATAAGTAAATTTTTACAGCAATTTCGTACTTTGCCCTCCCATGATGAACTGAAAGTTTTAATATCCAGTGGAGGATTGTCAGAAAAGTCGTGGTTGCTTCTCGCAAATTCTTATTATAAAAATGGTGATTATGAAAAAAGTATAGAAATATACAATGAAATTCTCAACGTCGGTAATAAAAAAAATGCCAGAGAAACTATGTTTTTACTTGGAAAAACATACTTTAAAGCAGGGTTTTTAGAACGTTCAAAACATGTTTTTTTAGAGATTTTGAAAAAAAATCCTCGTACACCAGAGGCATTACATTATCTGCTTCTTGTTTATGAATATATGAAAGATTATAAGTCTGCGCTTGAGGTACTTGAACCATTGGACGAACTTAACGAAGAAATTATGCTTGAAAGTGCTTATCTGCATGCTTTAAATTGTCTTGAATCGCAAAGTTTAACAAAAGAGGAAAAAGCACAAAAACTTTTGGAAATTTATAAAAACTCCAATCATCTTGTAAATCTAGTGTTTGATTATCTTTTTAAAGTGGACACTAAACTTGCATGGGAAAATATTGATAGTTCAAAAAGTGATCTTTTGACGGAACTCTTCTGGAGATGTGATTCAAAAGATTTGAATTTAGATATAATTACAAATAATGGCTATTTACGAGAACTTTATACTGCAAGAGGTGATGTCAAACTGGTTAATGACAGTAGAATATTTGAGCTTGATGTACTTATAAAGCTTGAAGGCAAGTCAAATGCAACGCTTAGTTTTGAATATGTGTGTGACAACTGCAAAGGGACATATCCGTTTGCTTTTAATCGCTGCAGTTCATGTCATGCTATAGACTCAGCGAGAGTAGAATATAGTTTAAGTAAAGACTATGGTAAGGAATTTAGTGAAGAAAATAACTCTTTTCAGTGACGGCAGCGCTTTGGGAAATCCCGGTCCTGGCGGATATGGTGTAATATTACGTTATGGTGACAGTGAAAAAGAACTTTCAGGTTCAGAGCTGCATACAACGAATAACAGGATGGAACTCAAAGGTGCTATAGAAGGGCTTCGCGCTTTAAAAGAACCTTGTGAGGTCGATATAATTTCTGACTCTTCTTATGTTGTTAAAGGGATTAATGAGTGGTTGAAAAACTGGATTAAAAGAGATTTTAAAAAAGTAAAGAATCCTGATTTGTGGAAAGAGTATATAGAAGTGGCAAAATCACATAAAATTCATGCAATTTGGGTCAGAGGACATGATGGACACGAAGAAAATGAAAGATGTGATGTTTTGGCTAAAGAGGCGGCTCAAAAAGCTAAAGAGGCATTAATAGAGTGAGAATGAGGGACTTATGCATAAGAATATAAAAACATTAGAAGAGAAACTAGGTTATGTATTTAAAGATAAAAAGCTCATTATCGAAGCGCTGACACATAAAAGTTATAAACAGCCCTACGATAATGAGCGATTGGAATTTTTAGGAGATGCGGTACTGGACCTTGTCGTAGGAG
>CAZDEM010000279.1:0-1733 GCA_964504315.1 uncultured Sulfurimonas sp. | reverse complement strand
TATGATAAAGAAGTTGCCATAGACCCGGAGATGATGGGTCGGGTTTTTGAAAATCTTCTTGAAGAAAATTATCGTAAAGGTCACGGTGCTTTTTATACTCCTCGAGAAATAGTCCATTATATGTGTCAGCAGTCTATTGTAAACTATTTGGCAACTTATTTTCCAAATAAAGAAAAGATAAATGATTTGGTTGTAAATAAAATAACGGACGATGATTATTTTTTACAGTATGGACAAGAGTTAAAGAAACAGCTTTTAAAGATTAAAATTATTGATCCTGCTATTGGTTCAGGTGCATTTCCTATGGGAATGTTGCATGAGATAGTTACCGTGTTGGTACATCTCGATAAAACACAAAGTTCAAATGAAATAGCTAAACTAAAACGCTCTGTTATTGAAAACTCTATTTATGGTGTTGATATAGATGCTTCAGCTGTTGAGGTTGCAAAACTGCGTTTTTGGCTCTCTTTGGTCGTAGATGAAGAAATACCTACACCGCTGCCAAATCTTTACTACAAAATCATGGTCGGAAACAGTTTACTAGAGAGTATAAATGGATTTGATCCTCTTTCTAAAGATGTCACAACGCTTTTTGATGAGAGTGAAAATAAGATAGAACAGGTTCAGATGCTTTTACATGCATTTTATAATACTAATGGGCATACAAAAAAAATTGCTTTAAAAGAAAAGATTGAAGATAGTATTGATGAAATCCTTCAAAAAAAGCTTGCAGACCAAGAAGCCATCATAAAAAGCCAGACAGAAAATGTACACCTTTTTAATGGACTGAGTAAAAAGCAGCTTGCTATCATAGAAGAGGCACAAGAAACCAGAGCAATTATTGAAAAAGTAAAAAGGAGACCGACAACAGAGCTGTTTTTTTATAAGATATATTTCTCAGAAGTTTTAGCTGGGGGCGGATTTGATGTGGTGATAGGTAATCCGCCATATATAAGACAGGAAAAGATAAAAGCGTTAAAACCGAGACTTGAAAAAGAACTTTTTTATAATCCTGTTTCCAAACAAGATGAAAAATATGAGTGTTTTAACGGTACTGCAGATATTTACATTTATTTTTTTGAAAAAGGGTTTAAACTGCTCAAAGAAAACGGTGTACTGAGTTTCATTACTTCCAACAAATATACGCGTGCAAAATATGGACAAAAATTTAGAAAATTTATACTGCAAAATGCACAAATAGTTGAGTACATAGATTTTAATGGGGTACGAGTTTTTGAGAGTGCTACAGTGGATACTTCTATATTGTCCTACAGAAAAGCAAACGCAGTAAATAACCGGTTTATCTATTGTGATATAGATAAAAGTTACAAAAAAGGTGAAGATTTAGCAGAGTTTGTTGCTAAAGAGGGTTTTGAATATGCCCAAGAAGATTTGAGTGAGGATGGATTTAGTTTTGCAAATCCTAAAGAGCTTGCCATTAAGAAACGCATAGAAGAGATAGGAACGCCGCTTAAAGAGTGGGATGTTAAAATCAATTATGGAATAAAAACAGGTTTTAATGAGGCTTTTATAATTGATGGAGAAACAAAAGATGCATTGATAAGAGAGGATGCAAAGAGTGCTGAGATTATAAAACCTCTTTTGAGAGGGAGAGATATTGAGAAATATAATTATAAATCTACTGATTTATGGATTATTAATACTCATAATAATCCACCTACAAATATCGAAGATTACCCAAGTATTAAAAAACATTTAAATAAATATTATGA
>CAZDEM010000278.1:0-1742 GCA_964504315.1 uncultured Sulfurimonas sp. | reverse complement strand
CTATAAAAATCATAATGGTCTCATTAAAGGATATGGTGAGATTAGATACTACGAGTTTTATAAAAAAGATAAAACATATTACAAATTTGACACTTTAGGAAATTTTATTGAAAACAACCATTTTTTGGAACTGATAGAGAAATTTTATTTTAATAAAAATAGTGGCAGTAGCAAAAAATTAATTATTATGGAGTTGCAATTTTTACAGCTTTATGAAGGTGAATTTATAAAAGTATATAAAAAACTTTACAAAATTATTCAAGAGGTTGTTAATAGAACTGATCCTTTTGATATTGCTTTTGTTACTGAAGACGAATATGAGTCTGAAATAAAAAATATCGCTCTTGTTCTACTGCAAAAAAAGAATATTAACAAAAAGAAAGTTTTTAAAATCGTCCAGAATGTTTTTGATGAGTGGTTTTATAAAACCAAAGAAAATGACGAAAAATATTGGCATATTACAACAGTTATCACTGATTATTTACGAGAAAATAATTGGAAGCTTTTAAAGTAGTTTATCAATATTTATTAGTTATAGTTATTTTAGCTAAAATAATTGGAGTAGGAAATGGCAAAAGTAAGTAAAAATGAAATCCTTCAAGCTTGTATAGATGGAATAGAACAATCGTTTGATGAGTATTTAATGTGGACAGGTAATACAGAATGGCTATGGAATGCACCTGAATATTTAATTACAGTTAATATTGCTAAAGAGTTGTGGAAAATTGATAAAGATGCAAAATATATAACATTAGAAGATAATATTAAATATATGCTGAGTGAAGCTAATGTCGAAATGAAAGGACAATTGGAAGCTAAAGCAAGAGGCAATGGTAGAAGCGATATTGTTTTTTGGTGGGGAAGAGGAACACCTAGAGGTATCATAGAGGTGAAAAATGCAGTTTATAAAAAAGAAGATATTCAAGAAGATTTAGATCGAATATTTGCACTTCTGAAAAAAAAGTCTGATATTGAATTTGGAGTTTTAGCTTTTTATGTGGATAAACATTTCAAAAGCGGTAACGCAGAAAAAAAGATTCAAGATAGACTTCAAGAAAAATTTTTAGATGTTATTCAAAGTGAAGTGATAGGAAAAGGGTTGAAATTTAAAACTTTATTAACAAATATTGTAGCAAATAATGATAATGTTAATATAGATGAAGATACAGATGCTGCATTTGGCACTGCAATAATGATATATAAATAGAGCATTTTGATTTATAATACTATAAGTGAGAACACTTTTGACAATATAAACTATTTGTCCGAACTGTTGCGAGAGATTAATGAGAAAATAGATAAGATTTTGGGAAAGCACACATATATGGATATGTATGTAGAAAATAAAAATATTGTCATTATTGTAGAAGAAGAATATTTTTCACAGATAGAAAATATAGTTCGAAACCATTATGTAAGTGGTCTTAATTATCAATCTGCTTACTACTCCACTTTAGCATATCAAGAGAGCATCAACCTCGTTGAATTTGAGATTGTTTAATTGCTGAAGTCGTCCAATCAGTCTTATTACATAATGCCGATTGATTATATACAAAATTAAAAGTCAACTTTTTTCAACATCGTTATAAAAAATAAGTAAATATAGTAATATAGCTAGGTAAATCAAAGTCCCACATATACAAAAATTTTTAAACCAAATAAGACCATAACAAATTAGACAACAAGACAATTTGCTCTATAATTAGGTACTTACAAACGAAAAAGTCACACTCAAAACTTTC
>CAZDEM010000277.1:0-1748 GCA_964504315.1 uncultured Sulfurimonas sp. | reverse complement strand
CTGGGTTGTGAAGATACTGCCAAGGCTTTTCGGAAGCGATGCTTTAGCTTCGCCTTTTTGGCTTTCATGACGCACTGCCCAGGTTGAAACCTGGGTTGTGAAGATACTGCCAAGGCTTTTCGGAAGCGATGCTTTAGCTTCGCCTATTGCGTTTTAAGTGCCTATCCAAATTCTATCGGGTCCATATCCACCTCAGCCAAATCTACTTTAGCCGCTTTTACAGCCTTTATAATATCCGTGCTCTTATCAGCTCTTAGTAATATCTCAAATCTGTATTTATTTGCCACTTTTTCTATGGCACATTTTTTTGCACCGACTATTTCCACACCTTTACATGTAAGAAGTTTATCATGCATTTTTCGCATCTCATCTTGCGCTTTTGCTCCGTTTTTATGGGCAAATAAAATGCGGCAGAGTTTTTTATACGGCGGGTAGAGCTCTTGTCTGAAAAACTTCTCTTCTTCTAAAAAATTCTCATATTTATCAATGTAGTTTTTAAAAAAATCTTCATTGAAAGTCTGTACAATAACCTTGGCATCTTTAGCTCTTCCGCTTCGTCCTGCCACCTGAATCAAAGAAGAAAGTGCTTTTTCTCGTGCGCGGTAATCACTCATATTGAGCATATTGTCCATGCCGAGCACTACAGCCAAAGTCACCCCATGATAATCATGCCCTTTTGAGAGCATTTGTGTTCCCACTAAAATGTCACTCTCTTTATCATTAAATCGTTTGAGTGCTTTTTTAAGTTTATTTGCAGTGGTTATAACATCTCTGTCAAACTGTTCCACCCTTGCCCCAGGCAATACCTCTTGTAATATTTTCACAGCCTCAGCCGTGCCGAGTCTTGAACTTGTAAGATTTGGACTATGGCACTCCGGACAAACCTGAGGAATTGCCTGCGTAAAATTACAATAATGACATTTCAACGCGCGTGAATGTTGATGTACGCTCATACCGACACTGCAAAATGCACATTTGATAGTATGTCCGCAATCTTGACAAAGCAGATATTTAAAATTGGCACGAGTAGGCAAAAACACGATAGACTGCTCATTTTTCTGCACTGTTTCTTGCAGATTTTGGACAATCAAAGATGTCAAACTCTCTGCACTTTTTTCATATATAAAGCTTTTATCTGAGCTGAAATGCCCGCCTTTTAAACGAATATGAGGAAATTTGACATAGGAGTTAAGTGAAGGCGTCGCACTTCCGAGCACTACATTCACATCATATAATTTTCCCATATATATCGCCAAGTCTCTTGCATTGTAGCGCGGACGTGAAGATGATTTATAACTTTCATCATGCTCTTCATCGACGACAATAAGTCCTAAATTTTTTATGGGTAAAAAAAGAGCCGAGCGTGCACCTGCTATGATTTTAGCTTCACCTGCATATATTTTGGCAAGTGCTTTTTTCTTTGCCAGAGGGGTGAGTTTTGAGTGCCACATCACAAAATCATCGCCAAAATGCTCTTTGAGACGTTTGGACATTTGCGGAGTCAGTGAGATTTCCGGCATTAAAAATATACTTGTTTTGCCCTTTTGTATTATCTGCTCGAAATATTTCATATAAACTTCTGTTTTTCCGCTGCCTGTATCGCCGAAAAGGAGGGAGACTTTGTGTTGTTGCAAAAAGTGGAGTGCATCTTCTTGTTTTGAGGAGAGCAGAATTTTAGACTTGTTTTTTTGGTTTTCATGACGCACTGCCCAGGTTGAAACCTGGGTTCCGAAAATGTTGCCATCGTT
>CAZDEM010000276.1:0-1766 GCA_964504315.1 uncultured Sulfurimonas sp. | reverse complement strand
GCTAGTATGCAAGTAGCTGGGGCATTACAAAATTTACAGAATAGTTATGATAATAAACTCAGAAGGAATATAAAGAAAAAAACAATAGAAGTCGGAAGATCCCTTACAAGAACGGAAATAAATACAATATATCAAAGAAATCGTACTAATATGATACAAGCTGTAAGTTCTTGGAAACAACAAGTTAAAGAGACTAACTCTTGGTTTGACGGAGATGTTGGGCAAAAGAATTATAATAATGCAATGGCAAGAGCTACACGACTATTAGATAAAGAAAAGCATGAAACTGACTTAAATACATTGCAAAAGACTTCAAATAACACAAATGAATTGATGCTTGCTTTGCAAGAAGTTAGGAAAGCTGGAAATGAACTGTCATCTAGTATAGACATACTAAAAAAAGAAAAAACAAGTACTGAAAGATCTTTTAGAACTCTAATAGAACAAATAAACAAACAAGACACGGTACCTATTCCAGCAGACCAGAAAGAAAAAATAAAACCCACAAAAGATACACATCAAGATAAAAAGATAGATACAAATATACAAAAAGCTGAGGAACTTCGTAAGGAAAATAGAAGTTTAGCTAAAGAGTATGAAAAACTATATCTTAAAGTAAAACAAAATCCAAAAGATAAAAATCTTAAGCAACAACTTTCAAGTATTGATAAAAAGCTCAGAACAAATGCACAAGCTTTTATAAAGCTAAGAAGTAAAATACAAGAGAATAATCCCTCTTATGAAGCATATGTTGATGGGCCTAATACTGTTAAAAAAAGAGTAAATGCCGAAGGGGCCACTATAATTGAAGATACAATAACACTAACTAAAACCAATAATGACAAAACTCTTACCGCTCTTAAAAATACAAATAAGAAATTAAAAGAGGCAATTAAATCTAATAGAAGACAAAAATCTCAGCTTACCCAAAAAGAGAAAGATTTACAAAATGCTCAAAATAGACTCTCTGGCATGCAAGAATATACTTATAATGACAATTCATCTACTTCTACGAGTTATGATGGAAAAAAGATGAGCTATTTACAAAAAGCAAATGATATACGAAATAGAAATCAAGGCAAACCTTTTAGTAAATGGAGCAAAAGTGATCAAGTTGCTATGGGGATAGTCGCAAGAAATCTAGGTATAGCATCTGGTGCTAAAGGCATAACTCGAAAAGGAGCTTTTTTAAATGTTATGTTTCACAGAGAAGGTTTAAATGGATTGCAAAATAGATATGCAAAAATCACCACCACATCATCCAAACAAGCAAGAAATACTAATTATGCTTATACCGATTTACAATCAACTATAAATGCTTTAAAGCAAGAGATAAGCGGTATAAAAAATAATCTTTCAACACAAGATAGTGTAATTAAAGGCTTAGAAACTCAACAAAACGATTTGATGGGCAACATAGAAGATAGTGTGCAAAATTACAACAATGATAATAAGATTCAAGTTACTGACACTGCACCACAAACAGTACAAACAACTACTTCTATACAAAAAGATTGGCGAGGTGGTTTTACTTTTAAAGCTGAAAAACAACCTGTGCTTTGGGCTCAAGAGCTAGTATATACAGGTGGCAACTGGGGAACTACCGAAGAACATTTGCAATGGGGTGCTAGTGACTTATTTACTTTTGATAACAGTAATCCAGATATAGTCAAAAGTGGACATTTTGAACACGGAACAAATACAGCTACTGATAATACAAAACAGTTTGACATAATAGCAAATGGTCTAAATACAAATATTAATAC
>CAZDEM010000275.1:0-1767 GCA_964504315.1 uncultured Sulfurimonas sp. | reverse complement strand
AATATATACTGGTCTGTTTTTTGATTCTATATATATGCGTCCGATATATTCTCCAAGTATGCCTATGCCCATCAACTGAATACCACCCAAGAAGAGTACGACTGTAATCATAGAGGCATAACCAGGGCTGTCTACACCAAAAATAAGTGTTTTAAGAATGATCCATGATCCGTAAACAAAAGAAATAAAAGCTAAAACCATTCCAATATAAAGCCAGATTCTCAGCGGTGCTGTAGAGAAACTGGTGATACCGTCAAGAGCAAAGTTCCACAGCTTCCAACCATTAAAACTTGTCTCTCCAGCAACTCTTTCTTCACGCTTGTACTCAACTACAGCAGTTTTAAAACCAAGCCAGGCAAAAATTCCTTTCATAAAACGCTGTGTTTCTGGAAGTTTTTTCAGCTCTTCAACTACTCTGCGTGACATTAATCTATAATCACCTACATTATGAGGTATCTCTATATCTGAGATTTTATTATGCATCTTGTAAAAAAGTTCTGCTGAAACGCGCTTTGCAGGTGTATCTGTTGTTCTGTCTGCTCGCTTGCCAACTACGACATCATAGCCCTCTTCATACTTCTTCACAAAGTCTAAAATTAGTTCAGGCGGATCTTGCAAATCAACATCAATAGGTACAACAACTTCACCTCCAGCCATATCCAGCCCAGCACTGAGCGCCGCTTCTTTACCAAAGTTGCGTGAGAGACTAATAACCCGAACTGTCTCATACTCTTTTGCCTTCGCCTTTAAAATTTCAAGTGTATTATCACGACTGCCGTCATTAACAAAAACAATCTCATATGATTTTCCAAGCTTCTCTAAAACAGTAAAAATCTTCTCTAAGAAAATATCAATTACATCTTCTTCATTATAACATGGTGCGACTATTGATATAAAAGGAGTGTTATTCTGCACAAATTACCTACTTTGTTGAAATATTGTAAGCAAATTATACCGTTTTTAATATTATTTTTGTAAACTTCTCATACAACTATAAAATAATAATATAGGATTAAATCTGTTAGCTATGCAAAAACAACATATTGAGTATAAAAAATATATAAGCTATCTTCTAATTGCATATGCATTTAGTTTTCCAATTTCTAAAGCCGGTACTAATATTTTTGAAATATCAGCCATTCTTTTATGGATTATAGAAGGCAACTGGAAAGAAAAGTATCTCTTATATAAACACAACTTACTCAGCATAGCAATAGCACTGCTTATTGGATTTAGTCTTTTATCAATATTATGGCATGGAAATGCAATGCTAACTTTTGAGTATGTTGCCAAATATAGACATTTCTTAATAATTTTTGTTTTTTATTCATCATTTGATAAAAAATATACATCTTATATAATATCTGCCTTTTTATTGGGTATGTTTATAAGTGAAATTATGTCTTATGCCATCTTTTTGGAGCTTATTCACTATAAAAACATTTCACCGCACGACCCTTCCCCTTTTCTGAGTCATATGACCTACAGTACTGTACTCGCTTTTACTATAAGTCTTTTGTTAATTCAACTTTTTTATGAAAAAAATTTAAAATACAAGCTTTTTTATATCCTATTTTTTCTCACCGCAACAGCGAATCTATTTATAAACGGTGGAAGAACTGGTCAAATAATATTTATTATTCTAATCTTTGTTACTATTTTTAGTTCTGTAAAACATAAAATAAAAGCTTTTATAATATCTTTTATTTTATTAATCCTCACATTTACATTAGCCTATAATTTTAGTACGAATTTCCAAAATAGATC
>CAZDEM010000274.1:0-1768 GCA_964504315.1 uncultured Sulfurimonas sp. | reverse complement strand
CTTTGTATTATTATATCTTATTTTCCTGCGCTCAGTATTGCCTGTTCAAGGTGGTAAGTTATACGGGCAATATGTGCAGATGAACGTTGCAGCCATCGAATGGCTTCGAGATGATAAGTTCCCTCATCTATATTAACAGTTCCATCTGCCATTAGGGATGTTATGTTTTGTCTTTTTTGTTTCACAGTTTTTACTACGTCTGTATCATTTTTTTGTGCAAAATTTGACATTTGTCCAAGAGATTCTTTTTCTAAGAGCTGAAGTATTGTTTGAATGAGTTGAATAAATTGGTTTTTTTCTTTTGCCAGTAAACTTGATGATTTAAGCAACAAGATTTTATGTTCATCTTCACTACATCTGTCAAACAGTCGCTGAAGATGATCAATAATGTGAATGAGATTGATTAATCGTTGCCAATTTGCATCTTGTGTATTTTTTAAATTAATCATATCCAAAAAATCTTGTGTCTCGTCTAAGAGTTTATCAAACGCATGTATATTGATTTTGTTTGCATTTCTCTTCTCTCCAAGTAAATAGAGTATATGTTGCAGTAATGTTTTAAACTCATTTTCAAGAGATTTTTGAACAACACTTAAAGCCAAAGGTATGTTTTCAAGCAATGTAGGATCAAAATTTTGTGTATATTTTTGTTTTGGTGAAGGAATGATTTTTTGCATAAGATGTGCAAATGATTTTGTAAATGGAATTATTATAATAACCCCTAAAAGATTGAAAAATGTGTGAAATAAAACTAAGACTATTTCCGCTTGCTGCATTAAAAAAACGGGTGCAAGTGACTGAAACAGCATTGTATAGGGTGCAATTAAAAACAATGCTGCAGTGCCGGTAAATATATTATACACAACATGCGAGAATCCGGTTCTTTTTACTTCTATAGAACCTCCAATAGTTGCAATGGCGGCTGTAAAGCTTGTTCCAACATCCATACCGACAACCAAAGCTGCCCCCTGTTCAAAACTTATAGCACCGCCGTAAATCATAGTAAGTGTTGCAGCAACACCTGCGCTTGATGATTGCGTGATAATTGTAACAAGAATTCCGAGTAAAAACAGTTCAAAGCGGCCGATAAAAGAATCCCCTGGAAAGTTTTGCACAGAAATGATATCTTTAAAGACAGACATACTGTCTTGCATAAAACTAATGCCTACAAAAATTAAACCAAAGCCGGCAATTGCAAAACCGATGTTTGCTATTTTTCCTTTTGAAAAAAGTTTTAAGCTTGAACCCAAGAGTATAAAAGGTAAAACTATAGTGCCGAGTTGGAGTTTAAATCCAAGCAGGGCTACCATCCAACCCGTAATTGTAGTCCCGACATTTGCACCAAATATGATGCCGAGTGCTTCAGGGAATGCCAACAGCCCAGCGGCTACAAACCCCACAGCAGCAACTGTTGTAGCACTCGAAGATTGTAAAATGGCAGTACTGACTGCTCCCGTAATAACTCCGCTAGTCGGTGTCTTTGTAAAGCGGACCAAGGCATTTCTCATAGCATCACCGGCAAGGGCATGAAGTCCTTGCGTCATGATGATCATACCTAGCATAAAAATACCGATACCTCCAAATGCCTGGGAAAAAGTTATCCATGAATTCATAATAATTAAACTACCTTATGAAAGATAATGCTATTATGGCATAAGTTTCTAATGATAATTTTTAACCCGAGTTAACTTGGCGACCTTGAGGAGAATTATATTAAAATGGTAAAATTATTTCATAATCTTATTTTAAATATAATATTATATAATTT
>CAZDEM010000273.1:0-1790 GCA_964504315.1 uncultured Sulfurimonas sp. | reverse complement strand
TGCTTTGAAAGTTTGAATAGTATTAAAGCCTAAGAGGCGAAGCTAAAGCATCGCTTCCGAAGAACCGGATATTCTTTTCGGAACCCAGACTTTCAAATGCTAAAGCGTGACTTAGAAAAAAACTAAATGTTCTTCGGAACCTAGGTTTTAACCTAGGCTGAATTGCTTGAAAGCCTAAACAGGCAAGGTTAAAACCTTGCTTCCGAAGAATTCAGAAACAAAAAGGGAAAATAAAAATGACAATTACAAAAAGTGTAACATTTATAGCAAAAGAGGGCTGTGAAGATAAAATGAAAGAACTTTTATCTGCCATGGTAAAACCGAGTAAAGCAGAAAAAGGGTGCCTGTTTTATGAGATTTTTCAATATGAAAATGATAGAAAAAAATTTATGGCAGTAGAGACCTGGGAAAACGAGGCCGCTTTAGACGGACATAAAGGCTCAGCGCATTATAAAGTATATAAATCTTCATATGAACCGTATTGCGAAGATAAATATACAGATGAATTAGAAGTTTTGGGCTAAATTATGGATAATTTATGGAATGAAAAAAAAGCAAACGCCTGCAAAAATGATTTGGACTTACGGGTCTACAGCTCAAATCTTTTAGGACAGAATGATGAACTGGTTCTGCACGGCGGAGGAAATACTTCACTAAAGAGTAAGATAGACGGCGAAGATGTGTTACATGTAAAGGGGAGCGGCTGGGACTTGGCAAGCATAAAAGCAGAAGGTTTTGCTCCTGTAAAACTTGATGCACTCCTGGAAATGGCGAAGTTGCCTAGCTTGAGCGACACTGAAATGGTACGTCAACAGCGAGAAGCAATGATAGACAAATCTGCGCCAAACCCTTCAGTTGAAGCAATACTGCATGCACTGATTCCTTATAAGTTTGTAGACCACACACATGCGGATGCAATAGTTACTATTTCAAATTCAGTCAATGGAGATGAGCATATCGTAAATCTTTTTCCAAATTTTTTAATAATTGATTATGTAATGCCGGGCTTTGAGCTGGCGCATAAAATATATGAGATGACAAAAGATTTGGACTGGGACAGCATTGACGGCATCATTTTACATCATCACGGTATTTTTACCTTTGATAATGATGCGAAAAAATCTTATAACAAAATGATTGAAGCGGTCACAAAAGCAGAAGAGTTTTTGGATGAGCATGCACTTGTCCATGTAGAGCACAATTATGTTCACAGTGATTGTGATATTGGCAAAATCACTAAAATTTTATCACGAGCAAAAGGCTATGACGTTTCTATAAACATTAACCAGTCTCCTTTAGCCTCTTTTTATGCTTCACAGGAGAATCTTAAAGAATTTGCCTCTCGCGGAGTTTTAACACCTGAACATATTATCCGAACAAAAAGAGTGCCTTTAGTGATGCAAGATACTGATTTAGAAGGTGGTATTGAGCAATATATACAAGAATATAAAGAATATTTTGAAAAATATGCGCATGATGAGGTGATGTTGAATCCGGCACCAAATTATATGATTATCAAAAATCTCGCAGTTATCTCTTTTGGTAAAAACAGAGAAGAAGCAGCTGTGATAAATGACATAGTAAATCATACAATGCTTGCAGTTTTACGTGCGGATAAGTTAGGCGGATATGAGAGCATCAGCGAAGAAGAAAGTTTTAAAATGGAGTACTGGGAACTGGAACAGGCAAAACTGAAAAAGTAATTTCCTTTTCGGAACCCAGACTTTCAAACACTAAAGCCTAACAGGCGAAGCTAAAGCATCGCTTCCGAAGAGCCAAAGAACATTTAC
>CAZDEM010000272.1:0-1797 GCA_964504315.1 uncultured Sulfurimonas sp. | reverse complement strand
GATATATACAATGCATACAAAAAGATTTTACAAAATGAAGTAACATCACTCAATGTTGAACAAAAAAGAGTTTTAGAATTAAATATCTTGCATTTTGAGTTAAGCGGTGCCCATCTTGATAAAAAAACAAAACAGAGGCTTCAAGAAATAAATATAAAAAAGAGTGAACTCTCCAATAATTTTTCTCAAAACCTGCTTGATGCAACAAATACTTATGAATATATTATTACGAATGAAGCAGATATAGAGGGATTGCCTCAGAGTGAAATCGAAAATGCCAAATTTGAAGAGGACGGTGTTATAAAATATAGATTTACGCTGCAAATGCCATCTTATATAGCGTACATGACATACGGTAAAAACAGAGTAATTCGAGAAGATCTTTACCGTGCCTATGTGTCACGCGCACCACAGAATGCAAAAATTATTGACGAGCTGCTGGCACTGCGAAATGAGATGAGCCAACTGCTTGGTTTTAAGAACTATTCGGAACTCTCCCTTGCTACAAAAATGGCTAAAGATGAAAAAAAAGTTTTAGGATTCTTGGAAAATCTTCTACACGACTCAATTCCTCAGGCAAAGAATGAACTTCAAGAACTGCAAAACATAGCACCGCATAAGCTAGAGAGTCATGATACATCTTATTATGCTGAAATACTAAAAAAAGCCCAGTATGATATAGATGAAGAAGAGTATCGCCCCTATTTTGAGCAAAAGAATGTTGTTGAAGGGATGTTTTCATTTTTAAACAAGCTTTTTTGCATTACATGTAAACCGGTTAATGAAGAGTTATGGCACGCAAAAGCTTATGCGTATGATGTTTATGAAAATGACATTTTAAAAGCTAGAATATATCTTGATTTAGAAGCAAGAGAGTCAAAACGCGGAGGTGCATGGATGCATAATTGGCAAACACATTGCAGCGATGAAAAAGGCAATCAGCAACTTGCCTCTGCTTTTGTAGTGTGTAACTTTCCACCTTCTAGCGATACAAATCCATCACTGCTTCGTCATGATGATGTCGTTACTCTTTTTCATGAGACAGGACATACTTTGCACCACATACTCAGTGAAGTCAATGAAAATGAAGTAAGCGGTGTAAACGGCGTTGAGTGGGATGCAGTAGAATTTCCTTCCCAATTTTTAGAGAACTTTGCTTATGAGCCTCAGGTGCTGAAAATGTTTGCAAAACATTACGAAACAAATGAAATAATCCCCGATGAGATGATAGACAAGCTTGTACAAAGTAAAAACTTTTTATCTGCTATGGGAATGCTCAGACAATTGGAATTTTCACTCTTTGATTTTAAACTGCATACAAAAGTATACAAAGGCAAAGAAGTACAAAACTTACTAGACAGTATACGGGAAAAAACAGCACTTATAAAACCGCCTAAATACAATAAATTTCAAAATGGCTTTGCACATATATTTTCAGGCGGCTATGCAGCAGGGTACTATAGTTACAAATGGGCTGAAGTACTCAGCGCAGATACTTTTTATGCTGTAGTAGATGAAAATATATTTAATTCACCTACTGCAAGACAGTATCAAAATATCATTTTGCATCGCGGCGGTTCACAAAGTATGCAAAAGCTCTATCATGCACTGATGGGCAGAGATGCAGATACAAGTCAGCTGCTAAGACTCAACGGTATTAAAAAGTGAAACTTTTAGTTTTAATGGCTTTGCTGGTATCATTTGTTTATGGAGAAAAAACTTTGAAAATAGCAACATATAATGTAGAAAATCTTTTTGATTTACAGCGAAACGGCCATGAATATAAAGAGTACATTC
>CAZDEM010000271.1:0-1815 GCA_964504315.1 uncultured Sulfurimonas sp. | reverse complement strand
GTTTCAACCTGGGCTTTAGTTTTTAGTGCTATAATTTTATTACTAAACCACAAAGAGTACTTATGGAATTATGCGTTGCCCTTGATTTACCGACTCAAGAAGAAAATTTAGAACTAATAGAAAAAATAAAAGATTACGATGTCTGGCTAAAGGTCGGACTTCGTACATACATTCGTGACGGTGAAGAATTTTTGCTAGCTATTAAAAAAATCAACCCTGATTTTAAAATATTTTTAGACCTTAAACTTTATGATATACCAAACACTATGGCAGATGCTGCCGAATCTATAATGGGACTTGGTGTTGATATGTTTAATGTGCATGCAAGCGCAGGAAAACGTGCGATGAATACTGTAATGCAGCGTTTAGAAAAATATGAAAAGCGTCCCATTGTTTTGGCTGTAACTGCATTGACATCCTTTAGTGACGATGAGTTTCACGCTGTATATGAAGCAGACATTGCGACTAAAGCAAATCAATTTGCCAAAGATGCAATGGATAGCGGACTTGACGGTGTTGTCTGTTCAGCGTATGAGAGCAAAGCTATAAAAGAGCTTACATGTAAAGAGTTTATGACGCTTACTCCGGGTATTCGTCCTTTTGGCGAAGATGCCGGAGATCAAAAAAGAGTTGCTGATGTTGCTTATGCAAAAGATGCTCTTGTTGATTTTATAGTAGTTGGGCGTCCTATTTATCAGGCTGAGAATCCTGCTGAGGTTGTTGAGAAAATATTAGCACTGATTTAAAAATTTTGTTTGACTTTGTGTTGAACTTCTTCAAATTCTTTGTATTTGTCTGCAACTTTTTGAAGTTTATAGCTTTGATCTGTCTCATAAACACCTGTACTGTTGATGAAAAGTAGAGGTGTTAGGTCTTTTCTTTTGTTTAAATCCAAAATTTTGTAACTTAAATTGTCAAGTACAAGTGGTGGCAGACCTTTTTTGTTGAAATAGCTTAAAACCATATGATAACCGCCATAATAATGCTCTTTGACTAAGGTCAAAAAAAGTTTTCTTTCATCAAACCCGAGTTTTATAAGTGAATAATATTTAATTAGAACATAGTCCTCACAGTCTCCATAACCGAGATTTAAAAACTCTTTTGGTGTTGCCCATTTATCTTCTTTATGTTGTGTGACGGCATCGTATTGTGGAAGCAGCTGGTTGAGATAAAAATTCACCTGTCGTAGTTGTTGCGTTTTTGAAAGTTTTTTATATTTTACAAGAGTATCGGCATAATCAGCAATATTACTCTTTGTAAGTTCCTGCTGTGTAAAAGAGGGATAAGTATCTGCATATATGAAAACGCAAATACTAAGATAAAAAAGTAGCTTTTTCATATCCTCTCCTCATGCTTTATTATGTATTATACAACAAAATAAAAAAACTATAACTTTAAGCTAGATATTATGAAAACAGTACTATAATCTCGGTCTTCAAAAGGACGAGTGGGTGAGTGGCTGAAACCACATCCCTGCTAAGGATGCGTATGGGTAACTGTACCGAGAGTTCGAATCTCTCCTCGTCCACCACGAAGCTTTATTTTAGACACTTTCAAGCACTTTTTTATAAAATAATTTTTTCTTGACATATCCCTTATTTATAGATATTTATACTTCTATCAAAATTATCAATATAATCTATATTTAATTTTTTAATTGATGGTTTCTAAAACTTTTTCTTAAACACATTTAACCTCTTCTTCACTTACTTGTAAAAAAATTCCATTTATGATTTGAACTTAGGTTCTTTTTTAAGTGATTCTTTGATATTATGGCTATTAGGAGTGACTGATTTTTATGAACAATAGATGAAG
>CAZDEM010000270.1:0-1870 GCA_964504315.1 uncultured Sulfurimonas sp. | reverse complement strand
GCAGAAGATGTTGATGATTTTTTATCAAATGACAAACTTGTCTTTAAGTATGGCTCATATGATTACAAAATGGGCGGTTTTGTCAAAAATTTTAAAACACAAAACCTTAAAACACATATAGATTTTTACTATCAAAAAGATGATAAAAAAATATCATCCGGTCCTGACGGGCTTTCGCAAGGCTCTTTGGGTGCAGCGAATGTAAGTCTGTCCCAATCGGGTGAAGCACCGTTATGGCTTGATGAATATTCACTCGGATTAAATCTGCAGTATAAAGAGTTTTCACTCAAAGCCCGTATGCTGCAGCATAAACAGGGGAGTGCTTATGGTATTAATCTTGCATTGCCACAAGAAAATGACAGCGTAAAGTTGCCTAATTATTATGCGGAGTTGGGATATGCAAAAAAAATCAATGATTTTAAAATAGACATTAAAGCAGGAGTGAAATATGATACTTTTGATTCAAAGGCAAAACTCGGACCCGATAATATAACTCTTAGTGGTGTAGTCTTTCCTGATGGCGCATATGGAGAGCATTATGCCAAACAAAGAGTCCTCTATCAAAAC
This sequence comes from uncultured Sulfurimonas sp., assembly GCA_964504315.1. Lineage (GTDB taxonomy): Bacteria > Campylobacterota > Campylobacteria > Campylobacterales > Sulfurimonadaceae > Sulfurimonas. Next base: position 1,303 of record CAZDEM010000270.1, on the reverse strand, counting down.
AGCTACCTGAAATATAACGGGTTAGAAAAACACCAGATCACACTGGGGTATAGAGTGACTCAGGAAAAAACTATTGATATGATGTCTAAACTCTCAAATTTAACGACCGGCGATGCTGCCTTGGTTGATTATACAAATACGCTGCCATTTTTTGACAAAGATGCACACCGTAATGTTTTTGCATTCTCTTTGCAGGATGCCTATGATGTAAATGATAAACTGAGTGTTTTATATGGAGTAAATTACGAGCAAACATCCTATAAAGATGCAGGGTTTGAGCCGAGAGTTTCTTTTGTTTATCGTAAAGATTTTAAAAACATATTTAAAGCTATATACAGTTGCTCACACAGAAACCCTTCATGGCAGGAGATGTTTACACAAAATAATAGTGCAAGAGTAGGCAGTACTGCTTTGGAACCAGAGAAGGTAACTTCATACGAACTGGCATATATAAAAAACTTTTCAAATGATGCATATCTGCAGAGTAATGTTTTTTATCTTCTCAATAAGAATCAGATATACAACTCGGCTGCTGACCCTGTATATAAGAACGTGGGAAAAACAGATATTTACGGTATCGAACTTGAATACAAAGGGCATATCCTGCCCAATGATGAACTGTATGCAAATTATACATATGTAGATGGAAGGTACACTGTTGATGGAGTTAATACAGACAATATTTTGCCAAATGTAGCGCATCATTTGGCGAAAGGATATTATATCTATAATTTTAGCAGTTATTTATCTCTAGGCACAACAATTAAGTACGTCGGTTCAAAAGAGAGAATACAAACAGATTTACGTCCAAAGGTAAAAGCTTATACGACACTTGACACTGCTCTCAATTACAAGAACACTCACTATAACTATAGTGTGAATGTGAGTGTAAAAAATATTTTTAATGCTGATGTCAGATATCCGTCTCCTCAAAATACCTATGTGCAAGATTATGCACAAGAGCGTAGAACTTTTTTAATTACACTAAAAAAGAGTTTTTAGATGATACGCGTATTTTTATTTTTTATTTTATTTTCCCAGTCGCTTTTTGGATATAACTATGATGATTTATTGCTTAAAGCACAGTCATCAATTTTTCCAAAAATTATGCTGCTGGATAAAAAAATACAACAGAAGCTTGTAGAAAACAAAATAATTTATACTATCGTATATGACGGGAATGATTATCAAACTGCTTTACATGTAACGGACTATATTGACAATACATTTAAAGGCCATTTTGACAAATATCCTTATGAAATTAATGCAGTTGATTTTTCACAGCTTGATGCTACTACAAAAG
>CAZDEM010000269.1:0-1896 GCA_964504315.1 uncultured Sulfurimonas sp. | reverse complement strand
TTTTTAGATAGGAAAATCACCTAATATTAGTTTTGCATTTTTATTTGCGCGGCAGCACTCTTTGGTCGCATTATACTTGAGTGCTAAAAGGTGGTGTGCATTGTCCAAAGCATATACGGGATGGGTGAGAATGCCTATGGCTCCGTGTGTTATTTGCTTTTGCATCTTTTTGTGGAAGGTTTGTGGATTTTTTGCATAAGAAGTAACTACGGCGAAGGGATGTATATGGTTTGGCGAAACACTAAAAGGCTTGGCAGCATAGTCCATACCGGAGTTTAAAGCGGCAATGATGTCTAGCAGTAAAGAACTGTCAGCTTCAAAAACGCCTTTTGTATTTGGCTGGTCTGAGATTGTAGCAGGGTCTCCTGTGAGTGCCAAAATAGCTCTGATATCAAACTCATTCGCACCCAAAAGATCAGACTGCAGGGCGATTTTATTTCTGTCTCTCATACTCATTGTTGCTATAACAGGTTTGTTAAATCTGTCTTGAAGCAGTTTGGCAGCAAAAAGGGCATTGTACTTTAGTTTAGCCAAAGGATTGTCTGTTGTAGAAAACCCGTCAACCAATTCTGCAAGTCCCAGCGCTTCTATTTTATCTATAGTAGGCGTAAAGGTTGCCGAGTGGCCAGGTGTTGTTTCTAAAGTAATATATGTATCGTTTTTTAATTTCTCTATGAGTGTGTCAAACAAATAAAATCCTATAATAAGTAGTCTTTAGCTATAATTGCGACATTATATACAAAAGAGAGAAAATTTATGCTAAAACTTGCAGTATTTGACTTTGATTCTACATTAATGGACGGCGAAACGATTGATTTTTTTGCTGATGAATTAGGAATAGGAGAAGAAGTTGCCCGTATTACGGAAGAGGCAATGAGCGGACGGCTTGATTTTTTTGAGTCTTTGCAGCAAAGAGTAGGGCTTTTAAAAGGGCTGGATTTTGAAGTTGTTGAAAAAATATCGCACAACCTTCCTTATATGCCTGGAGCACGTGAGACAATAGCGGAGCTTAAAAGCAGAGGTATGAAAGTCGTATGTTTCAGCGGCGGATTTAGAACGGCTACTTCTTATGCAAAAGATATTTTAGGCTATGATGCCGATTTTTCCAATGCGTTACATGTAAAGGACTCAAAACTTACAGGACTTGTAGGCGGCGATATGATGTTTAACTTTTCAAAAGGCGATATGCTGGTACGTCTCCAAGATATTTTGGGAGTAAGTGAAGAAGAGACATTGGTCTGCGGTGACGGTGCAAATGATTTGTCAATGTTTGCCCATGCAGGCACACGAATTGCTTTTTGCGCAAGAGATATTTTAAAGCGTGAAGCAAATATAATAGTAGATACAAAAGATTTGACACAAATATTAAAGGAAATATAATGCTAGAAAGCACAGTTTGGAGACAGTACCATAATGAAAATAATTTTAGAGAAAAACTTGCAGAGTTTTGTAGACTTGATGCACTTGAGTTAATAGATGACGACAAAGAACTTTATGCTGCATTAAAGGCAAAACTAACGAAAAAAGAGTTAAAACTGTTTGCAATGGATACGGCAGAAACCGCTGCAGAAGTTATGAAAGCAGAATTTGATTATAATGATGAAGCTTTACAAAAAGCAAAGTTTAAATTGTATAAAAAACTAATTCAAGATAAAACAAGACTCAATTTTCGAGCATAAAGTATAAAATTTTATTATCACTGTATAAGATTAATCTATAATTTATAAAGATGGTAGTAACATATCACAGTGTTATCACTTATTCAAAGGAAATTAAATGAAAAAAACGACTTCATTATTATTGGCTGCTATGGTAGCCGGATCAGTTTTTACAACAAGTTCAATGGCTGATGCAAAAAAAGGTCAAAAATTTTATCTTAAAAAATTAAAAGTTTGT
>CAZDEM010000268.1:0-1903 GCA_964504315.1 uncultured Sulfurimonas sp. | reverse complement strand
ATATAATACTATTCATTAAACAAGGGTTTGAAAATATGAAAAAATATATGCCGATTCTGTTTATCGGAATCATTATCATTATAATTATAGTACTATTTTTGTCTTTGGCAAAGACACAGCATATGGTCGTTATAAAAGAAGGAAATCTGAAAAAACTCCCTTTAAAAATGGAGTTGCATAAGTTTCAAGATAGTGATTGTGGTATGGTTATAGACGATCTAACCTATGCTTCACAAGTTGTTGCGCCTGATGGAAAGACATGGTTTTTTCATGATCATGGAGATTTTGTGCATTGGCTCAGTGACAAAAAATTTAAAGATTCTGCTGTGATATGGGTAATGAGCAGAGACACACATAGATGGATAAACGGCAGAAAAGCATACTACTCATTAAATGAAATAACTCCTATGGGTTTTGGTTTTGGTGCATACGAGCATAAAAAAGAGGGTGCAGTTGACTTTGATACTATGCGCCTCAAAATGCTTCGAGGTGAAACTATGCAAGACCCAAAAATAAGAAAACAGCTAATAGGAAGATAATGGACAGTGTAAATTTATTAACAATTGTGACTATCGCTTTTTTAGGTTCTTTTGGGCACTGCATTGGCATGTGTGGCGGCATTGTTCTGGCATATTCGACTATAAAGATTGAACCTGCCAGTTCGAAGGTTTCTAAAACTGTAGCACATTTGCTTTATAATTTTGGTCGAGTTTTGACATATACAATTTTGGGAGCGCTTTTTGGTGCAATTGGCGGTGTTGCCACATTTAGCAATAGTGCAAATGGTACGTTGCTAATCATCGCCGGAATTGCTATGATTTTAGCCGGTTTATCACTCATGGGAAAAATAAAATTTTTAACACTGATAGAACATTCGATATCTTCATCGAATTTTTATAAAAAATCTTTTCAGGCAATACTGCATTCAAAATCAAATGCAAGTTTTTTCATTCTTGGAATGCTAAACGGCTTGCTTCCCTGCGGTTTTGTTTACTTTTTTGCTATTACTGCAGCAAGCACGGCAAGTCCTCTTTATGGTGCTTTGGTGATGTTTATATTTGGTATCAGCACCATTCCGGCAATGTTTTCTTTAGGCTTTTTATCATCTCTTGCATCTGCGACAAGTTTTAGAAATATGATGATGAGCCTCTCCTCTGTGGCTGTAATACTTTATGGTGCATTTACGATTTACAACGGTTATGATTACCTCACAAACCCTCTGCGAACACTTCTGCAGTGTCATTAGAGGTTTGTGCTAAAAAGTTTTGGATGACTTTTCCTGAGCCTGTTTAATTCTTGTTCGAGTTTTTCGTTTATACCCTCTTTTTTTCTTTTAATCTCTTGTAGAAACTTAATGCGTCGTTCAATAAAATAAAAATATAAAAGCCCACTGATAGCTGCGGCATATAAGCACCATAAAGAGGTGAATCCATACGGTCGAAGCAGAAAAATAATAGTAAGTCCAATGAGGTTTAAAAACCCGAAAAGCTGGATGGAAATACTACTGCTGAGCATTAAAGAACCGCAGGTTGTCAGTACATAAATACTTGCATCATAAAAGTTTTCTGTCCATGGGTTTTTGTAATAAAGTGTGTTATTTACAACACTGACATTTGTAGGAACTGTTGTGAGTCCGTACATTGTATATACTGCAAGTCCAAAACCCAAAATTGTTAATATCCCTACAAGTTTTCTTTTATAACTGTCTTTTTCTATAAGCCAAACAGCCAAGGGGACTAAAAACGGCAGTAATCCTTGTGCATAGTAGATAAAAATACCTGCGGTAATTTCTAAAGCACGTGTGTTAATATGTACTTCCATACCAAGCCAGACAAAACCTTCATCCAATTGATGCAGTGCAAAAAGCCTGTATCTTATTCACATATCCGCGCCCACGAAACTC
>CAZDEM010000267.1:0-1910 GCA_964504315.1 uncultured Sulfurimonas sp. | reverse complement strand
TTTAGTTTTTTTCTAAGTCACGCTTTAGCGTTTGAAAACCTTGCTTCCGAAGAGTAAGCCAATAAATTTATTTTTCAAGACTTAAGCTCTCCGGCAAGTTTTTGATAAACTCCAGAAGACTCCAAAAGCTCTTGATGCGTTCCACTTGCCACAATACTCCCTTTTTGTAAAACAAGGATTTTATCTGCATGCTCAATTGTAGAGAGTCTATGCGCAATTGTTATAGTAATTTTATCTTTCGTATATGTATCAAGCGCTTTTTGTATGCGTTTTTCACTCTCGTTATCCAGTGCTGATGTTGCCTCATCAAAAAGTAAAAGAGAAGCATGTTTGTAAATTGCTCGGGCAATTGAAATTCTTTGACGCTGACCACCAGATAAATTGCTTCCGGCTTCAGACATCACAGTGTATATTCCATTTTCAAGCTTTGTGGCAAAATCATACGCATCTGCAAGTTTAAGTGCTTCTATAACTTTTTCTTCATCAATTTCTTCTTCACCATAGGCAACATTTGCAGCCAAAGTATCTTGAAAAATATAAACTCTTTGCGTTACCAGTGATATATGATGTTTGAGTGACTCTAAATTATACTCTTTTATATTAAGACCGTTAATTTTCACCATTCCGGCATCTGGATCATAAAAACGCAAAAGCATTGCAATAAAAGTAGATTTTCCACCTCCACTGTCACCGACAAGCGCTATCTTTTGTCCATCTTGAATTTGTATATTTATATTATCTAATGCATAATTTCCATTATACATTAATGATACTTTTTCAAATTCTATTGTTTTTATATCTTTATTTAAAATTTTATTTCCATTTTTAATACTCGGTTGCGTATCTAAAATTTCAAAAACTCTCTCACTCGCAGCTATAGCATCTTGAATTTTTGCATAGGTACCGCTAAGTTTACGAATTGGCTCAAAAACAAGTCCGACTGCTGTTATAAAGGCTGTAAATTCACCTACAGTCATACGTCCTTCAAAAACCTCTTTTCCCCCTACATAAATTACAGCAGCAAGACCTGTAACCCCGAGCATTTCCATTATTGGAGGGACAAGGGCACCAACATAAACTGTTTTCATATTAATTTTGAAAAACTGCCAATTATGCGCACTAAAGCGTTTAAGCTCAAACGCTTGCGTATCGTTTGCTTTTATAATTTCACTGTTATTAAAAACTTCTGTCAAACGTGTCACTATATCAGCGTTTTTTTCTTGTGAACGGTGAGAATATTTTTTTAATCTTTTTGCTATGGACATCAGCGGAATAACGGCCAAAGGAATAACAACCAAGGTATAAAATGAAAGCATAGGGTTTAGATAAACAATATAACCCACAAGAGCAAAAACAGCCAAAACATCCCGAAACATATCAGGTAGCATATTTGCCACAAAAGTTTGAATACGCCCGATGTCATTGGTAACGCGAGAGATAAGTTCTCCACTGCGATTCATATATAAAAATGCCATATCTTGAGATATAATGTGTGATAGCAAAAGTTCACGGAAGCGTGTTACTATGCTTTGACCGATATACTCCATAAATACAGTTTGAATGTACTTTCCAACGGACTTGGTAAAATAAATGCCGATAAGCCCAAGTGGAATAAGATAAAGCATCTCTTTTTTCTTTGCTATAAACATATCATCCATCAAAGGTTTCATAATTTGTGCACTTGCAGCGGTGGATATTACTATTAAAATTCCACCGAAAATGACAAGCATATAGTAGAATTTATACTCTTTTATATAAGGCCAAAATCTTTTAACAATCTCTTTCAAACGCTCTCCTTTAAATAATAGTGACATTTTACACTATATATCCTAGATAAACGATAAAGTGTGACTTAGAAAAAAACTAAATTTTCTCGGAAGCAAGGTTTTAACCTTGCCTTATTAGGCTTA
>CAZDEM010000266.1:0-1911 GCA_964504315.1 uncultured Sulfurimonas sp. | reverse complement strand
GAGCAAAGCTTAACATTAAATAAAAAGTATATAGGATTTTTAAGATGAATAAAAAATTTCGAATAGATTTAGATGAATTATATCAAGAAGAATATTTTTGTCACACGGAATATGATATTGGCAAAAATTCTTGTGACATTATCATCAGAATGGAAGATAGAGATAAATTTCTGGATGCATTTGCAAAAATCTGGCGAGAGAAAGCAGAAAAACTATTAGAAGAATATGATGAAGATGATTATAATGCAGAACATTCTGAAATTGGAGGAGAAGGATGAAAACAGAAAGAGAGATGAGGGGACTTGAGAGAGGTTTTTAACCTGAAAATTGAAGACTAAACTCAACGGAAATTCTCAACGAAAAAGCAGGGGGTGCAGGTGCAAAACGAAGGATGTGGTTTGTTGGGTTGAAGGGTGTATCCATTCCACATCATATCTTAAAGATCCATTAGTTGCTAATTGACAATTAGCAGGACATCGTGTACATATAATTCGCAGGACATCGATTACAGTTTAGTGGTAAAGAATTAGCAAACATCGATGACATTTTTTAGTTAAAAGTTTTTCATATAATTCGTCATACTACAACTTAAAAAAGGAGTATGACGATGAAAGAGAAAAATCAAAATAAAGAACAAAGCAGAATAAAAGCCATAGAATTATACAATAACAAATGGAAGGTATCAGATATATGTTCAACATTAAATTGCTCAAGGAATTGGTTCTACAAGTGGTTAAAAAGATACAAAAGTGGTAATCAATATTGGTACAAAGAACAATCAAGGGCGCCAAAAACAATTAGAAAAACGACAGATAAAAAGATGGAGCAACTAATTATTCAGACGAGAAAAGAACTACTTTCTAAGCCTTATATGCAATATGGTCCTCAAGCTATTTATTATAATTTGAGAATGAGAAACATTGAACCGCCACCAGTTTGGACAATAGCACGGATATTGAAAAAAAACAGTTTAACCAGGAGACGAGTTTCCGAAACATATATATCCAAGGGTAAAAAATATCCTTATGATTATTTATTGGTTCAGCAAATGGACTTTGTTGGACCTCGCTACTTATATAGCAAACTACGATTTTATTTTCACAACATTATATGTGCAGAGACTCATTTCGCTCAAATTTCTGTTTTGGAGAATCAAACATCAACCAATGTATGCAATTGTTTAATTAAGTTTTGGAAATCATTTGGCAAGCCGGATTTTTTGCAAATGGATAATGATTTGTCTTTCTGGGGAAGTTTGAACAAACCAACTGCTGTAGGAAAAGTAATTCGTATTTGTCTTCTTCTTGGGATCACACCTGTTTTTATTCCTAAAAAAGAGCCCTGGCGAAATGGTGTTATAGAGCATTTTAATAACAAGATGCAACAAGCAATCTTGAATTCGGGGAAATTTGAAAATGTTGATTCTATTAAAAAGGCAGCGGATGATTTTTGCAAAATTCATAATAAATATCATCATTATAGCTCTCAAGATGGAATGACTCCGAAAGAAGCCGTAAAACATCTTCAGTTCCAAATGGTAACTTTAGATGAAAACTTCAATTTACCAACTGGACATATCTCATTATCTGAAGGAGAAATTCATATTATCAGATTTATAAGAAGTGATCTAAAGTTTAATGTTTTTGGATTAACATTTAACTTGCCAAAAGAAACAATGTATGAATATGTTCAGGGTGTAATAATTACGCAACAACATCGTTTGTTGATTTTCAAAGATAATGAATACATCACGGATTTCAGGTTTATATTATATGATTAAAACTGTACACGATGTATTGCAAATTATTTTTAACTAAACTTTGTTAACTTCCCCATGGGGAAGTTTGTAATCGATGTTGTGCTAATACTAGTGCTTCTAAAAAGTGTAATCGATGTTATGCTATTTATGAC
>CAZDEM010000265.1:0-1928 GCA_964504315.1 uncultured Sulfurimonas sp. | reverse complement strand
CATTATGATTTGCTTAAGCCAAACTGAGTTTATATTTGCTTTAAGAATTCAAACAGCAGATAATAATGTTATAATATGAAACTTATAAGGAAAAAATCAATGTGTAATTTTAACAATCAATCCCAAGAGACAAAAGAGTCTCTACATCTTTTTATGACTAAAGCAGCGCAAAGCGTAGGCGGAGTCAATTACTTACTTGCACTTATAGAAGCAATGCGTGCAAAAAAACCGCATCCTCTTATGCAGAAGAACTGTCAAATCTCTTCAAACAATACAATTATAAAATGGAATAAGGTAGTTTTCAAAGATAAAGTAGATTTAATTCAAAATATACTTGTCGCCCACAGAGAAGCACAAGAAAAAGATTTCAATATTTTAAGTGAAGCAAACACTAAAACAAAGAAAAATATAATCAATATGGCAAGAACACTTGCCCCTTTGGAGTTTGTCATTACCCCTCAAAATCCTAATGACGGTGAAGGTTTCAAATTTAAAGTTTTTGATACTCTTGAGGATGATACTATCAAGTTCAATCCTATTTTCATTGCCCTATTCTTCTGTTCAGGCGAATTTACTAAAAAAGCCATTAAATATCAAATCTAACAGACGCTAAAATACCACTTTAAATCTCTTATGATATAATCGCAAAATTAATTATATTATAAGAGGTTAACCATCATGGGTCAAACTATAACTGAAAAAATATTCTCACAGCACGTCGGTCGCGAGGTAAAAGCTGGCGAAATCATCCGCTGTGACATCGATATGGTTATCGGTAACGATATCACTACACCTATTTCTATCAAAGCTTTTGAGGACAGCGGTGCACAAAAGCTGGCAAATCCTGATGGATTTTCTATTGTTTTAGATCACTTCATTCCTGCAAAAGACATTGCTTCTGCAAATCAGGCAAGAATTTCTCGTGACTTTGCAAAAAAACATCAGCTTAAAAACTATTTTGATGAAAAAGATATGGGAATCGAGCATGCCCTTTTACCTGAAAAAGGGCTTGTTGTTCCGGGTGATGTAATCATCGGAGCAGATTCACATACATGTACGCATGGTGCTTTAGGTGCATTTTCTACAGGAATGGGTTCAACTGACCTTGCATTTGCCATGATTAGCGGTGGCAACTGGTTTAAAGTACCGGAATCTATCAAAGTCGTACTTTCAGGAAAACCTGGAAAATATACAACGGGTAAAGATATCATTTTAGAAATCATTCGCATGATTGGTGTTGACGGTGCATTGTATAAAACTTTAGAGTTTACAGGAAGCACAGTTGAGCATTTAACAATGGATGACAGATTTTCTATGTGTAATATGGCTATCGAAGCCGGTGCAAAAAACGGCATCGTTGCGTATGATGACATTACAGCAGAATTTTTGGCAGATAAAAATCTTGCACGCGAACCTCGTATCCACCACTCTGATGAAGATGCTGAGTATGTTCAGGTTTTAGAAATTGATGTTGCCAATCTTGACCCGGTTATTGCCTATCCGTTCTTACCGTCAAACGGACATTCGGTAAATCAGGCTGTCAAAGATGAAATTAAAGTGGACCAGGCTTTCATCGGAAGCTGTACAAACGGCCGTTTGGCAGACTTGAAAGTCGCTGCTGAAATACTTAAGGGACAAAAAGTACATCCTGATGTTCGTTTAATCGTAACACCGGGAACACAAAAGATTCTTCGCGATGCAAATCACTTAGGCTATATCGACATCATTGTAGATGCCGGCGGTGTTGTTTCAAACCCTACATGTGGTGCCTGTCTTGGTGGGTATATGGGAATCCTAGGTGATAACGAAGTAGCAATAAGTACGACAAACAGAAACTTTGTCGGTCGTATGGGAAGCCGTTCATCTAAAGTTTATTTGGCAAATTCTGCAGTTGCTGCCGCATCAGCAATTACAGGTTACATAACAGA
>CAZDEM010000264.1:0-1940 GCA_964504315.1 uncultured Sulfurimonas sp. | reverse complement strand
TATACATCCAATATGCTGATAAAAAATTTGATACTGCAATAATACCAAGTGTTAATGCTGGTAGTTTTATATCCATACTTTTAAAAAGGTCCAACATTTGAGGAAGTACATATATCATCCATACAAGCATAGCCCCTAATACTGCTACAAATGCAAATGTCGGATAAATAAGAGCCCCTTTTGCCTTTTTCTTTAAAGTAATGGTTCTTTTTAAAAACTCAGCTGCTCTTTTGAGAGTTACTTCTAATTGACCCGTCTCTTCACCTATTTTAATAAGATTTAAAATTATTGTACCTATTACATTTTTATATGCTTCAAAAGCAGTTGAGAGCGACTGTCCATTGTTAATAGCATTTGCAATATAAAGCATCATATCTCTAAAACGTTTATTATCACTCTCTTTTGCCAACTCTTGCAAACCTTCATACAGTGGCAATCCTGATTTTATAACAAGATGCAAACTCTCCATAAGTTCCACCACTTCATCTGGTGACACTTTGCCCTGTCCCTTTGGGATTATTTTGGATATAAAAGCGGGAAGTACTCTAATGTTAACAGGTATAGCCTGGTCTTGTTGAAGCTTTTTTAAAAGTGTAGTATAGTTTTGTGATTCTATAAAATCAAATCCTGTTTTCCCATCTTTTGTAATAGATTTCACAAAAAAGTGCATTAATCAATAACCCTGTTTACTTCAGAAAATGAGGTTATACCATTGAGAACCTTTATATATCCATCCTCTTTCATAGTATGCATGCCTTTATGTTTTGCAACTTTAAGCAGTTCTAATGTACTCGCTTCTTCTGTTATGAGAGACTCTATCTCTTTATCTACATCCAATATTTCAACAACTGCTTCACGTCCGTTATAACCAGTATATTTACAATGTTCACAACCTACAGCTTCATAAACCTTATAATCTGAGTACTCATTTATAATTGTTTCAGGAACACCCATCTCTATAAGCTCTTTCTTATTTATATTAAGCTCTTTTTTGCAGTAATGGCAAAGCTTTCTTACCAATCTTTGTGCAATCACTCCTAATAAACCAGATCCAATAAGATATGGCGGAATCTTTAAATCAATCAATCTTGGTATCGTACCAATAGCATCATTTGTATGCAGCGTTGAAAGAACCAAGTGCCCTGTAATTGAAGCTCTTACAGCCAACTCAGCAGTTTGTGGATCACGAATTTCACCAACAAGCATTACATCCGGATCTTGACGCATAAAAGCGCGAATAGCCGCATCGAAAGTATAACCTGCCTTTTCATGAAGCTGCGTCTGTTTTATAAATGTAAACTTGTATTCTATTGGATCTTCAATGGTCATGACATTTTTTTCCAAAGAGTTCACTTTTCTAAGAGCGGAATAAAGCGTTGTTGTTTTCCCGCTTCCTGTTGGACCTGCTATAAGAACTATACCATAAGGTTTTGAAAAATAATTTTCGACTATTTTACTGTTTTGCTCTGTCATTCCCAAATGGGCGAGGCTAAAAAGGGAAGTTCCTTTTCCTAAAAGTCTCATAACAATATTTTCGCCATAATTTGTCGGCAGTGTTGACACCCTTAAATCAAAATCTTCATTTAAAAATGAATAGCTAAATGAACCATCCTGAGGTTTTCTCTGTTCTGAAATATCTAGATTACATGTAATCTTTATGCGTGCTACAATCTGAGAATGTAATTTTTTCGGCAGTGAAAAATAGTGTCTCAAAACACCATCTATGCGGTAAAATACATGTATAGCGGAATTTTCCGGTGTTATATGAATATCAGTAACTCTGTCTTTAATTGCATTATTTAAAATCAAGTCAACTAAATGAGGTACATCTATTTCTTTATTCTCCAAAGTTTGTTTCACCAGTTCTGCTATTTCAGCTTCAATAGGATTAGCCATTTGATAATAGTAAATTTCACTGTATCTTGCAATCGAAGCTTGAT
>CAZDEM010000263.1:0-1941 GCA_964504315.1 uncultured Sulfurimonas sp. | reverse complement strand
TCAAGGATTTTTTGTGGATTTTGGATGCCTTTGCCATAGTCTTGAATACTCAGGCATATATTGTCATCTTCATCGCTAAAGAGTTTTATTTCTATTTTAGTCCGTGTAAATGAAAATTTTATGGCATTGGAAAGGGTGTTGTCAACTACTCTTTGAAGTTTAGTCGTGCTGAACATAAGTATAGGCTCGTTTACGTTACATGTAAAGAGAAGCTCTATCTCTTTTAATTGACAAATCAATTCAAAATAAGAGGCTCTCTCTTGTAAAAATTCTTTTAAATTTATAGGTTCATTTTTATATTCAACTCTATTTTGTTTTATAAGGTAATCCATGTCGTTATAAATAGTGGCAAGTGACCTTGTTGCTGATTTTATTCGGTTAAAGTATTTATTTTTTCCATAGGTTGTGTTGAATAAATCAACATTTACATTTATAATGCTCAAAGGAGTATTAATTTCATGCATAGACTCTTTTATGAAATCATCAAGTTTTTCATTCACTCTTTTAAATGGTCTTGAAAAACTGTTTAAAAAATAAAAAGAGAGGAGTAAAATCAGAGTGATAATACCAAATGCGATAAAACTGGCCTCTAGAAAAACCGGGGCAAAGGATATCTCTGTTTTTGTAACTAAATAATTTGCAAAAAAGTATTTTTTATCCGGAAGTTCCGTTATGAGGTATCTACTGGAACCTTTAGAATGGTAGCCTGGCATATAAGAAGGAAGCGTTTCATGTATTTGTGTATATATAGGCGTAAAATCTTTTTTATACAAACCTGAGGCAAAAGAGGCAAATTTTGGAAACTCATAGGTTTCACCGGGATGATTTCCAAAGTTGTCCATAGAATTAATGATGTGTGACTGGATTGATTTTAACTCTACTTCTGTTTGGACTTCCTGAAGGTTCATTTTATGGTTAATGTATAATGACAAAGGCGCTAGAAGTATAAACGAAACAATCAGCGTATAAATGAGACTGTATTTTTTTACAAATTTTTCTTCATTGACAATCAAGTCTGTATCCTATACCATAAATATTTTGTATGACATCTTTTGGCAGTTTTCGCCTCAGGTTATTTATTTGAACTCTTGCATTGGCAGCTTCAACATCATTTTGCCAAATCTGCTCATAAAGCATATCAAAACTGACAATCTGATTGCGGTGTTTTATAAATAAATTAAGAATTTCATTTTCTGTCTTGCTCAGCTGGATTTGCTCGGACTCATTAATGAGTTTACGGTTAATGACGTCATACTGATAATTACACGGCAGCTGCAGTAAATCATTTTCAGCCTTAAAACAATTTGACTTGAGTGCATGCTGTACTCTTAGCTGCAGTTCTATTAAATCAAATGGCTTTTTTATATAATCACAACAACCATTTGCATAGCCTTGTAGCATTGCATCGGCACTTGACATAGAGGTGACAAAAATTGTAGGAATGTTCTTTCCCTCGTTACCAAGCTCTTTTCTTAAAGAAAATCCGTCAAACTCTCCCGGGACATTGACATCTAGAAGCAGTAAATCATAATCTTTGCTAAATATAGCATCAAAAGCATCACTGCTGTTTTCATAGCTGTCTACTTTATAGTTTTTTGAACTGAGAAATTCTTCAATGCTCTCTTTTAAAATTGTCTCATCTTCGAGTAAAAGTATCTTCATTTTATCTTTCCTCTTGAAATTTTTTGAGAGTTAGCATCCAGCAACAGAGATATTAACTCTTCTTTTGTGTAGGTGTGCAGTTTTTTTCGTAACTGTTTTTCCAGACAGGATCTATCTTTTTGTGTTGTGCATTTCTTTAATGAAAGCAGCTCTTTTGCCGTTAAATTGCAATAAGGGTTGAGAGTTTTATCTTTATTGACAATAGTGGAGTATAAATCTTTTCTGGAGTAGGTAAAAAAGCTCTCCAGTTCTTTTTCAAAGCTACTGAAAAGTTTGAGC
>CAZDEM010000262.1:0-1968 GCA_964504315.1 uncultured Sulfurimonas sp. | reverse complement strand
CTCATAGTCAGCTCTTATATAGTTCCTAAAAGCATCCCCTACAGGCTCAAGATAACTAAAACTATGTATATCAGTCTGTTCTTGTGTCGCATCATTTCTTCTGGGAGTAAAAGGAACAGTTTTTTCATAGCCTCCTTTTTTTACAGCTTCCTCAAGCGCAGTATTTCCTGCTAAAATGATCATATCTGCCAATGAAATAGAACTCTCATGACTTGCATTGAATTCTACTTGTATAGTTGTGAGTTCCTGTAGAACTTTTTGCAGTTGTTGTGGTTCATTTACTTCCCATCTGTTTTGAGGGCTTAGTGCAATTCTTGCACCGTTAGCACCTCCTCTTTTGTCAGAGTCTCTAAATGTGGAAGCAGACGACCAGGCTGTGTAGAGTAGTTGAGAGCTACTAAGAGAAGTGTTAAGAATTTTTGTTTTGAGCTCTTTAATTTCTTCATCATTGACAAGTGTGTAATCTATTTTAGGAATTGGGTCTTGCCAAAGAAAATCATCTTGTGGTACTTCTGGCCCAAGGTAGCGTGATTTTGGGCCCATATCTCGATGAGTCAACTTAAACCATGCCTTGGCAAAACTCTGGGCAAAGAGTTTTGGATCTTCTAAAAATGAGCGTGAAATTTTTTCAAATTCAGGGTCGAGTCTCAGAGCCAAGTCTGTTGTAAACATAATAGTACTCTCTTTTTTACCTGCAATATGAGCATCAGAAGTTAAATCTTTTTCTTGTGGATTTACGGGTACCCATTGCCATGCTCCGGCAGGACTTTTTTGAAGGTTCCATTCATATTTAAACAAAATTTCCAGATAACTATTGTCCCATTTTGTCGGTGTAGGTGTCCATGCACCCTCTAAACCACTTGAAATTGTATCTTCTGCTTTACCCTTACCATAACTGTTCTTCCAACCAAACCCTTGCTCCGCTAAAGGAGCTGCTTCTGGTTCAGGACCTACATATTTTTCAGGACTTGCGGCACCATGACTTTTGCCAAATGTATGTCCACCGGCTATGAGGGCTATGGTCTCAGCGTCACTCATACCCATTCTTCTGAAACTCTCTCGAATGTCCTGTGCGGCAGCTAAGGCATTTGGTTCACCGTTTGGTCCTTCAGGGTTTACATAAATAAGTCCCATTTGTACAGCGGCTAAAGGGTTCTCAAGATTATTCTCTTTTGTGTGACGTTTATCTTGGAGCCACTCATTTTCATTCCCCCAGTAAATATCTTCTTCACTTTCCCAGATATCTTCACGACCAGCACCAAAACCATAGGTTTGAAACCCCATAGACTCCATGGCAACATTACCGGCTAGTATCATTAAATCTGCCCAGGATATTTTATTACCATATTTCTTTTTTATGGGCCATAAAAGACGACGGGCTTTATCTAGGTTGACATTATCGGGCCAACTGTTAAGGGGAGCAAATCGTTGATTTCCTGTTGCTGCTCCGCCTCGTCCGTCCGTGATTCTGTAGGTACCGGCACTGTGCCATGCCATTCTGATAAAGAATGGTCCGTAGTGTCCATAATCTGCAGGCCACCACTCAACTGAAGTTGTCATCAATATTTCAAGATCTTTTTTCAATTGGCTAAAACCAAGCTTTTTAAATATTTCTTTATAGGAATAATCAACCCGTGTCGGTTTAAGTGTTGGAGGATTTTGCGTAAGTATTTTAAGGTTTAACTGGTTTGGCCACCATTTGGCCACTTCATTTTCGCCTAGGAGAGTATGCTTATAGGTTTTCATTATAAATCCTTTTAGAAATATTTTACTAATGGAAAATATTTATCTTCTAGTATTATTCCAGAAGTAAACTTAAATAATATAATTATCCTTTATTGGATTATGATAAAATACTGGTATGCAAAATGAAAATATAAATAATTTTGAAAACCAATGGCACACTTTAAAGTTGAGCGATGACGGAAGTTACACGGCTTACTCGAAAGAGTATGATGAACATTACCA
>CAZDEM010000261.1:0-1987 GCA_964504315.1 uncultured Sulfurimonas sp. | reverse complement strand
GAAGCTACTAGTAGCTCCTGCGGACTTTCGCCTTGTATCTTATCATCTCTTTTTTCATTAAATTATGCCATTTATTATGGTCTGGCACTTATGATTATATCAAACAAACCTCAGACTAAGCCAAAATTTGATAATCTTTGCAAATTATTTATTATAGGCTTATATTTATGATACGATTTTTCATACTTTTTTTACTCACGACTTCCATTTTTGCTTCACAGGTTGAGCGTTACAGATGGAACAACGGCGAGACATATTTAGATTTTTTACAAAACAATAATCTTCCCCTGCGTGTACTCTACTATAACCTCGACAAAGATGATCAGCGACTCACAGAAGAGATGCGTTCAGGTGTACATTACCAGATTTTAAAAGACACACAGAAGAATATAGAACAAATTTTACTTCCGCTGAATGATGAACTCCAAATCCATCTCTACAAAGAGAAAAACAGCTATAAATTTGAAGCTATTCCCATCATCAGTACCACTAAAACTGAAACATTGTATACAACTATTACAAGCTCACCAAATTACAATATTTTAAAAGAGACAGGTTCAAAAAAACTTGCACAAATTTTCGTTTCAAGCTTCAAACACTCTCTTAATTTTAAAAACGATATTCGCAAAGGCGATGAACTTGTTATGATTTATGATCAAAAATATCGTCTCGGCGAACCTTTTTCTATGCCGACTTTAAAAGTTGCTATGATAGAAATGCGCCATAAAAAGCATTTTATTTATCTCAATGACGACGGACGCTATTATGATGAGAAAGCCCATGAGGTTGAAGGGTTTTTACTTGCCCGTCCAGTTAGAGGAGCCAGAATATCATCCTATTTTACAAAACGAAGATGGCACCCGATACTGCACAAATGGAAAGCACATTTAGGTGTTGATTATGCAGCAAGACGCGGTACTCCTGTTATTGCCGCAGGCAGCGGAACTATTGTATGGGCTTCAAGAATGGGGAGTTACGGTAACCTTATTAAAATTCGTCATGCTGACGGTTATGAAACACGCTATGCACACCTAAAATCATTTCGTAGAGGCATTCACCGGGGAAAACGTGTAAAAAAAGGCCAAACTATCGCCTATGTAGGAACTACAGGCCGTTCAACCGGTCCGCATCTGCATTTTGAACTTAGAAAACGGGGACGTGCAATCAATCCGCTCAGAGTTGTTCAGGTTACGACCAAAAGACTTAAGGGTAAAGAGAAAAAAGCATTTATAAAATTGAAGAAGAGCTATGACCAAAGCATCAATCTTCATTTGAATAATAAAACCGCCTATACAAAGCGTCCTCCTTTTGAAGAGATGTCATATATACATCTTTTAGAGGAGAAAAACAATGGGTGAAATCACTTCCATTGAAGAATTAAAAAACCCCAATTTTGTCAAACCTGTAGAAATAAATTATACACAAAACGGTATGAAAAAAAAATGGGAAGCGGTACTTTCTCATGACAGCGTCGCTATACTGCTCTATCATATACAAAAAGATGCTTTTGTACTTGTCAAACAACTCCGTGTTACAGTGCTGAACAAAAATAAAAACAATGGTTATATGTATGAACTATGCGCCGGTATTGTAGATAAAGAGTGTTCCATAGAACAAATTGCCAAAGAAGAGATTCTTGAAGAGTGCGGTTATGATGTTCCTGTGCAAAATTTAGAAAAAATAAGTGCCTTTTATACAAGTGTAGGTATATCAGGAACACATCAAACACTCTATTATGCACAAATTGATGAAAGCATGAAAATAGATGAAGGCGGCGGACTTGAAGAAGAAGAAATCGAAGTGGTTTATGTTCCTTTGAGTGAAGCAAAAAAGTTTATGTTTGATGAGCGTTATCAAAAAACAACAGGTGTCTCTCTGGCTTTTTACTGGTTTTTTAATCATAAAAAGCATGTGTGCATAGATTAACAACTCTTCGGAAGCGATGCTTTAGCTTCGCCTTTTTGGCTTTCATGACGCACTGCCCAGG
>CAZDEM010000260.1:0-2033 GCA_964504315.1 uncultured Sulfurimonas sp. | reverse complement strand
CTGTGAAACAAGAAGCACAAGATATGATTCAAAATCTTCCTGATAACTGTACATATGAGGATATTCAGTATCATCTTTATGTTGTAGAAAAAATCAAAAATGGAATAAGCCGTGCAGAAAATGACGAAACTTTATCCCATCAAGATGCGAAGCAAAGAATGGCTAAATGGCTTTCAAACTAGAATGGTCTGAAGAAGCTCTTGAAGATATAGAATCTATTGCTACATACATAGAAAAAGATTCCCCAACCTATGCCAAATCGGTAGTTTCAAAATTTTTTGAAAAAGCTGAAATTTTACAAGAATTTCCAGAGTTAGGTAGAAAAGTTCCAGAAACTAATAATATAAATATTCGTGAAATATTTATTTATAGCTATCGACTCGTTTATAAACTGAATGAGGATAGAGTCTTGTTTGTAGCCGTTATACACGGAAAAAGACTTCTTGAAAATCATCAGCAAAGTTTAACAAAACAGAGTAACCAATAAATTACCTAGCAGCAATTTATTGGCTATCTTCAACCGTTATACTCAAAAATCAAATATGATATAATAAAGGATTCATAGAATTCAAAAATAAAATACTGGAATACTCATGCCCTTTTTTACATTCAAATTATCTACTGCCATACAAAAAGCACTTCAGGACAAAGGCTTTAAAAAAGCAACTCCTATTCAAAAAAAAATCATACCTTTAATATTGGACAACAAAGATGTTGTAGCACAGGCCCAAACAGGTAGTGGGAAAAGTGCAAGTTTTGTTCTGCCTCTTTTACAACTCTGGAGCCAAAACCGAGATAATGCTAAAAAAGGAAAAATAAAAGTTCTAGTACTAACGCCAACGAGAGAACTCACGCTTCAAGTAGCAGCAGTATTTCAAGAATTTTCAAAACATTTAAGCAAAAAACCACAAATAGTAAGCCTAATAGGTGGGCAAAGTATAGGAGAACAACTTTACAACATTCAACAAGGCTGTGATATTTTAGTAGCGACAAGTGGGCGTTTTTTGGATGTTCTAAAGAAGAAACAGATGAACTTGTCTCATTTGAACTATTTGGTATTAGATGAAGCAGACAAAATGCTAAACCTTGATTTTACCGAAGAGTTAGACCTTGTTTTAGAATCTTTGCCAGCAAAACGACAAAACTTACTTTTTTCAGCTACATATCCTCCAAAAATGCTGGATTTAGTCTCAAAAATTATGAGAAACCCTTTACATGTAACGATAGAACAAACACCTACGGTAGAGAGTATAAGCCAAAGAGTCATAGAAGTTGACAGTGACAAAAGAGGACCTCTTTTACGCCATCTTCTCAAAGAACATAAGTACAAACGAGTCTTAGTTTTTATGTCGAATAAACGGGCAACAGACAACATAGCTGAGAAGTTTAGAAAGTACGGCATCAAAGCAGCCTCGTTTAATGCAGACTTAGAGCAAGATGTCAGAAACGACACACTTCAAGCATTTAAAGAAGCAAAAATAAATGTTCTTTTTGCAACAGATATTGCAGCACGTGGGCTGGACATCGACAACATCGACTGCATAATAAACTATGACCTGCCACGCTCACCTGCTGATTATATTCACCGTATAGGACGAACAGCCAGAGCAGGTAAATCCGGCGAAGCAATATCTTTCATAAACCATGAAACACAAGAACATTTCAAACTTATAGAAAAACGCAGCGATATAAAGCTGACTCGTGAATCGATACAAGGGTTTGAGCTGACAGGTGAAGCACCTAAAAAAGTAAAAGGCCCTGCCCCCGTAAAAGGCAAAGGAAAAAGCAAAAAAGATAAATTAAGAGAAATTAAGTTAAGAAATGGAGATTTAAAATGCTAGAACAATTTTTACATGCTCAATGGCTTGAACTTATCGTCGTTGTCATTGCCGGTTTTTTAATCGGTCTTGAAATCAAAGAGTATAGGATGCATAATGATTCAGCTAAAGAGATAGGAAGTGTCCGAACTTATGCTTTTATATCTCTAATGAGTTATGTTTTTGCCAAAATCAATATTTATCTCTATCTTGTCG
>CAZDEM010000259.1:0-2089 GCA_964504315.1 uncultured Sulfurimonas sp. | reverse complement strand
CCAATATATGACCAAATGAACTGTCAGTTTGAGCATATTTATTAGTTAAAGTAATTAATTTAACATCATATTTTTGAGCATTTTTGGTTATAGAATCCAAATATTCACCCCATGCACGTTCATCATATATTAAGGAGGAAATTGTTTCAATTTTACTTTTTATATATGCATTTGTGTCTTTTAATGCAATAATTTCATTATTTACTTTATTGATTTCTCGTTCAAGTTGTACAATTTTGGACTCTGGATTTCGTTGTAAAAATGCTTTATCTGCATTAATTTTAGTTTGAAGGTTATTCACATTTGCCCTAGTACGTTCAAACTTTTCAAAAGAACTGTCCCAAAAAAGAAGATATGCAAAGGCAAAAATAATAGCCACAACCATTGCATAAGTCATATATGTGTCTTTTTGACTTTTATCTTTAAAAGCAGCATCTATTCTATGGAGATAATCTTCAATATTTATTTTCATAATATGCTCACCTTTAATTCACTGAAGTATTTATTTGTTTTTACATCAAAAGTGATCTCTTCCAATGTGAACTTGTATTTTCCTTCATGAATTTTAGTTACATACTCAACCAGTTGAGTGATTTTTCTGTCCTTGTCCGAGACCAAATGAAGAGTTAGCATTTTTTCTTGATTTTGTTCAGCATACTCAGCTGCTTCAATATTAACACCATATTTATTTAAATCTTTGGTAAACATCGTTAAGAGCTTTGCTTTCATAGGATAATCTACTTTTACCTCATGAATTTTTATAAGTGTATTTTTCTTGTCTGTATATTCTTTTTTCTCTTTAGCAAGTAATGTAAGTGCTTTGTCTTTATCTGCCCGTCTATTTTTAATTGTAGCTTCTCTTGTTATTTTAATATTATGAAGCTCTTTATATTTTTGTTGGAGTAAATCCTCTTGGAGTGCCTGTGCATAAGTTAAAATCCAGTATGTGATCGGATAAGCAAATGCAAGAGCGAATGAAGCCAATATTAAAATTATAAGTTTACCACTTGCTCTTTTTATAAATTTTGGAGGACGTTTGTACTCGGTGAAATTACATTCGTATCTTTCATCTTTTGGTAATGTTGTATAAAGATGCATAAGTGCATGTAGTTGATCTACATAGGTATTTTCTGTTTCAAAACCGTAATCAAATTCAAATTCACTTGATTTTATATTTAACTCGACTTCCAACATTTCATAGAGTTTTGTGACAGTCGGAAGTTGCGCTCCTATATAAACATGTTCAAATTTTTCAATTTCAAAGGCTCTTTTAGCATATGTGAGGATATCATTGATGTTCGCAAAGAATTCTTTATAAAGACGTATAAAAAATTCTTTATACTCGCTCGTAGTTTCTTTTAAATTTTCTTTAGAGAAAAAATGTATGAATTCTTCATATTCAATTCTTTCACCATGGAGTTCGCAAAAACGTTCATGCATTTCCAAAAGAGAATATTTTAAAGATTTTGTATATATGAATTCTTTATTCCCGTAAATAGTTAAAAAAGCATCGTTTTCTTGTATATATATGAAACAATGAACACCATTACTGTCAATTAGCTCTTTTGCATAAAGAGATTTTATTAAAAGAGGAGAAGGGATGATTACATCAATATATTTGACTTTTTCAACTACTTTTAAAAAAGTATTTGTTATATCTAAAGGGTCTACAATAAAAACATGAAAAAATCTATTTTCCTCATCAAGTGTATTAAATGTTTCTATATATTGAATTTTATACTCAACTGCCTGATCAAGTGCTAATTCGTCATATGCTTTGTTGTTGATAGCGTCAAATAAGTCTTCTTCAGGAATATTTTTACTGATTTCAATCTGAGCATTTATAAACTCTTTTGTACTTATATATGAAATTACAAACTGATCTTTTGAAAATTCCGGTGTTGTTGTTTCAGTGATGAAACTTGATATTCCATTAAAGTATGTCTCTTTGTATGGATTAACAGACAATACACTTGAAAAAGAGTGTTGTGTTGATGTATTCATTAACTATAATCCTATTTAAAATGAACCAATAACATGGAACAAAATTCATCATTCTCGTAAAATTCCACCCTATATGTCTTATTGT
>CAZDEM010000258.1:0-2153 GCA_964504315.1 uncultured Sulfurimonas sp. | reverse complement strand
GGAGCAAAAGTTTTTACAAGCCACACAGTCAAAACAAGCGCAAAAGGAAGCGTATAATAATATTCAAAAGGCAGCAGTGAGCGAGAGGATTCACTATATGCCAAGACTTTTAAAAATCCCGTTACAGTCGCACCAATTAAAATGCCTATAATAGAGGATAGAAACACCCATTTTGTAACGCTGAAAAGAATGGCCGTCTGTTCGGTTATGTGTTTTTGTAACATCTGATTTTTCTACTTTAAAGTCTTTAAAGTTATTATAACACTTTATTTGTGTTTTATTAAAACTTTTTCCAAAAAGAGCTGCTTAGTAATACAAAAACAGTATAACACTCCAATCTTCCTATAATCATAGCCACTGAGAGAAAGATTTTATCAAAATCGGAAAAAAAGGAGAAATTATCGGCAGGACCGACCATAGAAAATCCCGGACCGATATTGCCGACAATTGCAAATGCACCGGAAATTGAAGTCATTGCATCATACCCACGCGCATAAATATAGACAGTCACCATAGCTACGGTAATCATAAAAAGCGTGAAAAAACCAAAAGTAGAAGACAAAATTCTCTCTTTTTGTTTTACCCCGTCAATAAAAACAGAAATAATCATATTTGGGTGCAGTATCCTTTTGAGTTCCGAAGCCAATGTTTTAAAAATAATAACATGACGAATAATCTTAATACCGCCTGCCGTTGAACCTGCATTACCACCCATTAAAAGCCCTATAAATATAATTGCTATAGCCAAGTGAGACCAGGAGCCATAATCAATAGTTGCAAAGCCTGTCGTTGTCATTACAGAAGCTATTGTAAATGATGAGTGCTTCAAGGCATCATAAAAAGAATCTCCGCTTATATCTATATGTACAAGACTCAAAAGAATACTCAACACTATAAAAATAATAAAATACCATTTGACCTCTTCTGTTTTATAACCGCCGGCATCTTTATAGTAAAGCTTTAAATGTGCTAAAAAGTTTATACCGGAGAGGATCATAAAAATTGTAGTTGTCCAAATAATACCGTCACTGGTAAAATAACCCAAAGAATCGTTTTTTGTAGAAAAACCGCCTGTTGAAATTGTTGAAAAAGCATGGTTTATCGCATCAAACCAACTCATACCAAAAAACTTCAAAAGCATCATGTCAACAAGTGTCAATAACGTGTATACTATCCACAGGCTCAGCGCTGTATCTTTTATTTTCGGTGTCAGTTTTTCAAGTGCAACACCTGTTGATTCAGCTTTAAAGAGAGAAAGACTTCCTGTAGGATTTATAACAGACAAAAGTCCCACACCAAGGACAATAACGCCAAGTCCTCCAAGCCAGTGCATCAAACTTCTATGAAAGAGTATCAAATGCGGCAAGGCTTCTATATCAGTGTAAACTGTTGCTCCTGTAGTTGTAAACCCGCTGATGGCTTCAAAGAATGAAGATGCAAGGGATATATCAGTATATAAAAACAGCGGTATGGCTCCGGCGACTCCAAGCAGCACCCAAAGCAGATTTACCACCAATATACTCTCTTTTATTTTTAAATCAAGTTCATGATTTCTCAGCCACTGCCATACAGCAAGATTTACCAAAAAAAACAGACCGTCATAAAGCAAAAATTTTTCATACTGTTCTTTATATATGATACCAATCAATACATCAAGTAAAAAGATTACAGAAACAGTTATGCCTATAAGAGAAAGAATTTTTAACACATTTTTATAGTTCATAAATCCATTCTTTTACTTTAGAACTTATCTTTACTGCTGAAAATGCTACAATTAAATCATTTTCCTGAAGTTTAATCTTTTCTTTAAGACTGTGCATCACATTTTTTCGTATATAAAACATGCCTGATTCTTTTACATGTAAAGGTTTTATAACTTTGTCAATGAGTTTGGATGATGAAAAAACTTTGCGCATAAAGACTACAGCCTTTGCTCCGCAATAACTTTTTTGAATAACAACACCGGTAGAACTGATCTCTTCCATAATTGTATTGTATGCACTCATTTTAGGGCCTCTGACTACTACTATACCCAAAGAGTGCATCAGGTTATAATACTCCATTTCATTGTTAATAGCAACAACTTTTTTTATTCCGCTCTCTTTTGCTTCAAGACATTTTATTATATTGTACTCATCATTATCCGTAGCCGC
>CAZDEM010000257.1:0-2236 GCA_964504315.1 uncultured Sulfurimonas sp. | reverse complement strand
TTATGATGCTCTTTACATAAAGGAATAAGATTATGCTTGTTATCTTTATGAAAATGCCCTATAAACCCTGCATTATCTGCCAATGACTTTTGCGATATATGGTGCACATCTTCCGCTACAGCACCGCAGATAACACATTTGGTAACATAAAGCTCTTTGTTGTACTTAGATTTTTTCTTTTTCACAAGCAGTTCAAGCTCATCATAGTCATTGGAAAGGCGCTTTCTGATGGCATTGGCATTGTCTAAAAACTCGCTGTCCATATGCAGCGATTTAGCAAACTCAAGCCCGTAAATACTACTTCCGCTTCCCGCTTGAAGAACACGGTTAAAAATCAACTTGTCACTTTGCTCATCATACTCAACACTTAAATGCAAATCTACTACATTATCAAGCGTAGTTATTTCTTCCATTGTTGAGAGCTGATGCAAATGTGTTGCAAACAAAAACAAACATCTTGTACGTGCGAGTTTTTGTATAGCTGAAGCTACAATCGCCACGCCGGAAAGCGTTTCCGTACCGTGACTTATTTCATCGCCGAGTACGAGGGATTTTACCGTTGAACGGTTAAATATATTTTTGAGTTCAAGCATCTCCACCGCAAAAGTTGAGAGTCCTTTTGCCAAATTGTCTTTAGAGACTATACGGGTAAAAAGAGAATCATAAATACTGAATTTCATCACAGAGGCACTGACAAAAAAGCCAGATTGTGCCATCAAAACCGCTATACCGATACTCTTCATCAAAGAAGATTTTCCGCTTGAATTTATACCATATAAAAGCACGCCGTTTATGTCATGTCCGTCATGCACACGAACATCAAGCATAACAGTTTTAGGATGTGGCAGATCCATATACTCACGGTTTCCCATCACGATATCATTAGGAACATACAAGCCGCCTCTCTCCTGCACTTCTATCAAAGGATGGCGCAGCTGCATTATCTGCATAAAATTTTCATCTTCTTTGGCCTCGACTATCATTGGTCTGGAGTGCTTGTAGTCTTGCGCCACTTTTGAAGAGCTCACTCCCACATCCAAATCAGCTACATAGTTGATAACTCTGTCAAAAAGTAATGAATATCGTCTCTCAAATAAAGCTTGAAGCTGAATATAGCGCTCTTTTACCAAGACAACGATTTTACGGCGGTTTTTCATGATATTGTCAGAGAGTTTGTCTGTAAAGGCTGATGTTATCTTGACATTGTTTGTCAGTTTTTTGACAGTGAAATCTGCAAATTCTTCACTCTTTTTAAATTCACTCTCAATCAATGAAAACCGGTTCTTACTCAAAGAGATGTAGTATCCCTCTTTTTCCAAAAGTCCCAGAGTTACAAGCTTGGTCGAACTTCCTGCTTTTGCCTCTTCAAGTAGTTTTTCAATTTTAGCAATGATATCTTCAAAAGCAATCAGCATAACCTCATTTTCTTTTACCAGCGTATCTATAGCTTCGTCCACACCGCTCATCAAAAAATTTTCATCTACAGTGGCATTTGTAAAACGTCGCGATATATCCAAGTCTATCGTTTTTGTTATATCGCGCAAGAACTCTTCGACTTCACTCTCGTGAAAAGGCGTTTTTTGAATTTTATACTTTTTAACATATTGCATCAGATCTTTGACACTCACCATAGAATCATACATATGGTTCATCTCAAACGGATGCAGCCTTCCAAGACTCAAACGGCGGGCAAGCCTCTGTATGTCATACACTCCACGCATCATCTCATCCAAATACCTTACATGTGAAGATACCCGCTCTATTAAGTTGTAACGGCGTTCAAGTTCGCCCTCTTCCATTATAGGATTAAGCAAACGCTCTTTTAAAAGTCTTTTCCCGATGGCTGTTGCACTTTTATCGAGCATTTTTAAAAGCGTAAACTCTTTTCTGTCTTTAGAAATTATTCCCATCTGCTCCAAGGCATTGTTGCCCAAATACATAAAACGACGGTTGTCTATAAGGCGAGGCATTGCCATCTTTTGGACAATATGATAATCATGTTCTATAACAAAATTGATAAGAATTGCCAAAGCCTCTGTAATCATAGGAGAGCGTTCCAAGTCCAAATGCTCTATTGGAGAAAGAAGCGATTGTATTTGATAAACTTCTTTAAAAAGTTCATTTTGAAACTCTATTTTTGCCCGTTTATTATTTACCGAGTAGTGATAATGTTCAGGAATCTCCAAATACTGCATCACATGACGCTGATCATCAATCCCGTCTAAAAATGTCACAA
>CAZDEM010000256.1:0-2241 GCA_964504315.1 uncultured Sulfurimonas sp. | reverse complement strand
AACAAACACATTAGAAATAAAATAAACCAAAGCAAATAACACAACATTCACACCTATAGAGAACAACACAACCCTATCATGCGCCCATCCACTTTGATTTAACCGCTGATATGCATGTTTTCTATGAGCCTCTGATAATTTTTCACCATTTTTATATCTTCTAAAAAGTGTAAGAGTCGCATCAAACCAAAACAGACCAAAGAGTATTAGCCATATCCATAGATTTGCAGCATCCTGATTTGCATAATATATCGTAAATATTGCAACAGTATAACCCAGAAGCGTGCTGCCGACATCCCCCATAAATATACGCGCCTTATGCCAGTTCCAAATTAAAAAACCTAAAACCGAAACAACCAACACTAAAAAATGTGCCCCGCCAAAGAGCACAAACCCAGCAAGACCAAGAAAGACCGCTTCACTTCCGGCATATCCGTCTATACCGTCTAAAAAGTTATAAAGGTTGATAAACCAAATAACAGCCACAAAGGCAATCAGATTTGTAATCACTTGATTTTCAATGCTAAAAAACCCAAAATCTAAACTACTTAAACCTCCAAGAGCAACTATGCCACCAACAGCAACACTGCTCTGTGTTATAAGTCTTACTTTAGGTGAGAGTTCATACAAATCATCCAAATAACTAACAACAGCAAGTATTACACCCACCATCAACGCATAGTACAAAGAGCTGTCCATATCATTTGTATAAAACAGATAGGACAAACCCACAAACCAGGTAACAGCTATAGCAATGCCACCACCATGAGGCGTAGGTGTTGTATGAGAACTTCGCTCATTTACCTCAGCAACAAGTGATTTTTTGATGGCGTAGTTTTTGATAGTATATGTTAAAGAAAAAGAAACAATAAAAAGAATCAGATACAACATTTAATAAACCTCATCATGTGAACCGATATCGATTGGAATTATTTCATTCTCTTTAATTATGAAATCTATTACAATTCTATACTCCATCGTTATGGAGACACTGCAATAAACTCTTAATTTTCCCTGTAGTTTGTGTAATCTCAACGAAGGATGATAGGGATCAATCTCTAGAAGTTCCATTGCTTTAGCATAACGATTCAAAACATTAGGATGTTTTTTAATGAATTTTTTAACCTTTTTGAAATACTCATCAGTGATAATAATCTTATAAGACATCCACTAACTCTTTGACATGCTCCGATGCAGTTTGAACTTTATATTTTCCTTGTTTAATCTCCTGCATAGCTTTCATATATGCAAGATCTAATTCATTTTGTCTGAACTCATTGTAACGCTCCATATCAAGAACAACATACTTGTTTTTACCTCTTACATTGATAATAATCTCATCTGCTTTTTGCAACACCTTTTCAAAAAAGGAGACACCTTTCGTTTTTACTTCATTTGCACTTATCACCATAATAGCATCCTTAATAGTACTTTTAAAAGTATTATACCATAAACTCTATTCCCTCTTCAACACTATACGGCAATAACATTTCATTTCCACTATCTCCCTCTTTCGGAAGCAATACCTCATTTCCACTCGTCCACCCTTTCGGAAGCGATGCTTTAGCTTCGCCAAAAAGTCCTTACCATGTATTTACTTTACATTCTATCTTTTAAATCATTATAAATTTTACCGTTCTCTCTTTTTCCTATACTTACTACAAGTATAACTATCTGTTCATCTTTCACTTCATAAGCAAGTCTAAATCCAGAATTTCTTAGTTTTATTTTATAAACATTTTCATAACCACTAAGTTTATTTTTTGGTATTCTTGGATTATGTATAATTTTTTCTATCTTTTTTTTAAACTGATTCCGAATAGTAGAATCAATTTTTTTCCACTCTTTATCTGAAATAGGTGTAAACTTTATTTTATAAGTCATCTAATGATACTTCTATAAGTTCATCTTCATTATACTTCAAAGCTTCATCAACCTCTTGCCTGAGATAATAATCGTCCATCACATCCATCATCTTTTCATAAAGAGCACTAGGAACCAAGTAAGCACTGGCTACATTATGATTGAGTATCGCCACAGCTTCATCTCCAGCATCTTTTAAGAGTTGCGTTGGTGACTTTTTGAGTTCTGTTATACTTGCTGTATAGTTTGCTAATATTGGTTGCATTTACAGTCCTTTTTTTAGTATGATTTATTATACTTAATTTAGTACTTATTTGTCAACTGCTCTTTCGGAAGCGATGCTTTAGCTTCGCCAAAAAGTCTTGTCAGCGTATCCTT
>CAZDEM010000255.1:0-2249 GCA_964504315.1 uncultured Sulfurimonas sp. | reverse complement strand
GTTCAGAGTACCTGCTTAAAAAATCTATTTTGAGAAAAAGTTTTTGCAATGCAATATAAAAAACTTTTCTTAAAAAGTAAATAACCAAAATCAATAAAAAGATAATAATTAGCTTCACAACACTCAGCCAATAAGGTTCTAAAAGCCTATCGACTGTTTTAACCGAGGTAAATGAGTCTATAAATACCACAGGCTTGATAATATGATATTTTGAATATTTATTGAGTCTGTAAAGTTTATTTTCGGCCTTATATAAAAAGGCAATAAAATCACTGTTAATCTCCTGCAGAGCATAATATTCACGTATATTTTGTTTTACAGCTTTGAGAATAGGAGAATCATCTTGAAGCGCTAAAATATTTTTGTAATCTTTTGTTGTTATTTTACTCAGCACTTCCTGATTTTGTGCCGTGTAAATATTTAACTTCTCTTCAAAGTCACTTATTGTCGGCACATTCAAAGACAAAAGTACATTTTTAATTAAGATATTTTGATTTTTGACTATTGCGTACGATTTAAGCTGCACCTCATCTCTGAGTACCGCATATCCATTACCTGCCCGTTTATTTATAGAGATTATTTTTTTGAGTGAAAATATTTCGGTGCTGAAATCTTGCACATTTTCAATATAGTACTGTTTATTGGATATGATTTTATTTAATTCCTGATCATACATGTATTCTTGTTTTCGCACCAAATCTTCTATCTGTTCTTGTGATAAATTAGCATCATTCATTTGGTAAACTAACTGCAGTTGCGCATCTATAAATTCCGAATATTTCACTTTTGCACTTAATGTGTTTGCAAATACAAACAGAGCAAAAATAAGTACTATTTTCATATATTTAATGATAAATCCTTTATATACCTTCAGCTATCATGGCATCAGCTACTTTTTTAAATCCTGCAATATTTGCACCATCCACATAATTGCCTTCAACACCATAATCTTTTGCTGTCAAGGCTACCCGCTTACAAATCATCTGCATAGTTTCTTTGAGTTTCTCATCAACTTTTGCATAGCTCCATTTACTCATAGAGGCATTTTGACTCATTTCAAATTCACTTACAGCCACGCCGCCTGCATTGGCAGCTTTAGCCGGTGCAAAACATATTTTATGTGATTGCAGGAGGGCTATGGCATTTGGAGTAGAAGGCATATTCGCACCCTCAGAGACACTCACACAACCATTTTGAATTAAGTTCTGTGCATCTGCTTCATGCAATTCATTTTGGGTAGCACACGGAAATGCTGCATAACATGGAATATTCCAAACGGCATGCGCTCCTTCAGGGTACTCAGATACAGGAGTATACTTTGCTTCTGTATGTGTTTGTACATACTCTTGCAATGAAATTTTTCGATGTAATTTCAACTCTTTTAAAAGTTCTAAATCCACTCCTCTTGAATCATAAATAGTCCCATGCGAATCTGAGCATGAAACAACCAGAGCTCCAATTTGCTGCAGTTTCTCTATTGCATGTAATGCCACGTTTCCTGCACCGCTGACTGTACATATTTTTCCGTCCAACGGCTCTTTATTTTCAATTTCCAGCATACTTTGTGTAAAATACACTACCCCGTAGCCTGTAGCTTCCGGACGCATCAAGGAACCTCCAAAGAAATAGGGTTTGCCTGTGAGAGCCCCTTCATAAGCAGATGTGATTTTTTTATATTCTCCAAACAAATAGCCAATTTCTCGCGAACCAACGCCAATGTCGCCTGCGGGAACATCAATACGCGGTCCAATATATTTATGCAGTTCAGTCATAAATGCAGTACAAAACTTCATAACTTCAAAATCACTTTTTCCTTTAGGATCAAAGTCACTGCCTCCTTTTCCTCCGCCAATAGGTAAACCAGTCAGTGAGTTTTTCAAAATTTGCTCAAAGCCCAAGAACTTCAATATACCTTCATTCACACTCGGATGAAAACGAAGCCCTCCCTTGTATGGTCCAAGAGCATTGTTAAACTGTACCCTGTAACCTGTATTGACCTGAATTTGATTATTGTCATCCAGCCAGGTGACTTTAAATTTTATAATTCTATCAGGTACAACCAGTCTATCTAAAATTCCATATTTTGCATACCTGTCATCTGATTCAAGTAATGGAGCAATGGAATAAATCACTTCTTCCATTGCCTGATAAAATACATTATTTTCTGCACAATTACTATTTTCAAATTTTTTAATTTTAGTTTCTGCTATTGACAAAAGAATCCTTCATTATTATATATTGTATATGAA
>CAZDEM010000254.1:0-2250 GCA_964504315.1 uncultured Sulfurimonas sp. | reverse complement strand
GTATAAAGTATCTGCAGCGTCAGGCTTTTCTTTTGTTCCGGTTCTGCTGTCAATTATTGCCAAACCTCCAATTGTCTTTTCAAACTTATACGGGCTGTATACTTTAATTTCTTTATAAATTCTATGTTCTTTCGGGTTTGGTGTAGCTTTTTGCATTGCTATAAACCCTATTACAAAAAATGCAAACAACATCCCTAAAAACAATCCTTTTTTAACGTTCATTACTTCCTCCAATTTTCTATATATTTTTTTGCTTTTTCATCAAGCATTTTCATTCTCTCTTTTCCCTTAGGCAAACTTTTACGCAATGCCTTCATCTCTTGTAAAAACTCAGATATTGTGCTTGGAATCATATTTTGCAAATATTGTCTCAAATGTTTTGCCATAGCAGGAGAAGCCCCTGATGTTGATACTGCAATTGTCAAGTCACCTTTTTTGATATATGAAGGGAAAATAAAGTCGCAATAATCAACAGAATCGACAGCATTACACAGGCAGTTATATTTTTTTGATTCTTGAAATATTGTTGCCTGAAGTTCTATAGAGTCTACTGCTACTATAACAATAGCAAAATCCTTTATATCACCCTCTTTATACCCACGCTTTTCAAACTCAAGGTTTTCACTCTTTATGCGTTGCAGCATTTCATCAGAATACTCCTCGGCTATTACATGTAAATCTTTTGTAAAATCTAAAAGATGCTCCAATTTTTCATATGCAATATTTCCACCGCCCACTATGAGAATTTTTTTATCGTCTAGTTTTAAAAATGCCGGGAAATAAGCCATATCCAAATACCTTTAATTAAGTTTTTGTAATGTAATCATAACATATAGAACCATAAAGTTATTGACAAATATCAATTTAAATTTAGATAAAGATAGATACAATCATTATGCTAAAAAATTAAATGAAAGTTATAACAATGAAACAAGAAATACTCTCAAGAATACAAAAGAAATTTCCATTGGTGCAAAAGCCTTTTGAGGTCATTGCAAATGAACTGGGCATGAGTGAAAAGGAAGTATTAGAAATACTTCAAGCAGAAAAAAAAGCAAATATTATACGGCAGACCTCTGCCATATTTGATACAAAACGTTTAGGATATAAATCTTCTTTGGTTGCTTTTAAAATTCCTGAGGAAAATATCAGCGCAGCTGTAAAAATTATTAATTCGCATCCCGGCGTTTCTCATAACTATGAAAGAAATCATGATTTTAACATTTGGTTTACTATGGCGGTTGCCCCTGATTCTACATTGGGTCTCCAAAAGACTATAGAAGTCCTTGCTAAACTTACGGATGCAGATGATTATATTGTGCTTCCGACACTCAAACTTTTTAAAATCAATGTAAAACTCAATACTACCGGAAAAGATGAGAAAAAAGAGAAAGTAAAAAAAGTTGTACATACAGATATTGAACTCACTCCTCTGCATCATCAAATCATCCAAAAGGCTCAATATGACATCGACTTTGTCAGTGAGCCATTTGCAAAGATTGTGAATGAGCTCAACATAGATTACGATACATTTTTTACTATTTTACAAGAACTGCAAGCAGCTGGTGTCATGAGACGTTTTGCCTCTATTTTAAACCACAGAAAAGCCGGTTTTAATGCAAATGCCATGGTTGTTTGGGATGTGAATGAAACAAATGGGGAGGAAATAGGTGCAAAAGCAGCAGCTTTTTCTGCAGTAAGTCACTGCTATCTGCGTCCCAAGTATGAAAATTGGCCATATAATCTTTTTACTATGGTCCACGGAAAAACAACAGAAGAGACGAATACTATAATAGAAGAGATGGCACAGGAAATAGAATCAAAATCTCACATGCCTTTGTATTCGTCAAAAGAATTTAAAAAAGTACGTATAGAATACTTCACACCCGAGTTTACCGAGTGGGAAGAAAAACACGCAACAGTCGCTTAAAGGAGCATATATTATGGAAAGATTTTTTGAATTAGAAATAGCATATATTGTTATAGGCATATTTTTTTTAGTCATTACAGCATTTGTAACCACAAGAAACTTTATGCCCAAAGGTGCCTTTAAAAAAGGTATGACCGGTATATTTACCGTATTTGCAATTATGATAGGTATTCATTACTTTGTGACAACAAAAAGAATGAATGGTGTCAAAGAAATTTTTAATGAAGGCAAAACTATCATTTGCGAACATAAAATGCTCAGAACACTCTCACAATCTGTTTTAATTTCCAAAGAACTTGGATGGAAACTTGATGGTGATT
>CAZDEM010000253.1:0-2282 GCA_964504315.1 uncultured Sulfurimonas sp. | reverse complement strand
GCTTGATGCTACTACAAAAGCATCTGCTTTTTATGTACTCAAGTCTTCTAAGAAAAATATTGAAAAAGTTGCAAATATTGCCCGTCAAAAAGGCGTAATCACTTTTTCTTACGACATCGATAACTTAAAATACGGTTTACTGTTTTCTTTAATTATAGAAAAATCAACGGTAATTTACCTCAATAAGGAGAATCTTAATACGGATGATATTGATTTTGTTGATTTCTTATTTCAAATGGTGAAATTTATAGACAAAGATAGTCTTTGATTTCACATTTATGGTAAAATATATGTAAAAAACAGGGCTGTTATATGAAAGCAAGAAAATTTGAGTCGTTGTCATTCAGGATTATGAGCTCTATTATTATTACTTCTATCATAATTATTGGAGGGATTTTTCTCGCATTTGAAAAAATAAACAAAAAAGCCTTTTATAACCTGGAATTACAAAAAGCGACACTTATAGTAAAGACCATAGAACCTTTGGTCGGCATAGATATATACCTTGGAATGCAGAGTAAAATTCAATCAATAATTACACAATTAATGCAAAATGAAGATATTTTATCGGTAAAGATTCTCAAGAACAACACACCTATTTATGAAATGAAGTCTAAAAATGACTATGAAAGCCTTTTTGTAATCACACACAATATTCTTCAGCCGAACTCAAAAAAGAAAATAGGGACTATTGTATTAAATTACTCAAATCATAATTATGAACAACTTGTACATAAATATACAAAACTGCTTATGATTATGCTTGTAGTATTATTTGTTATATTTGTACTGCTTAGTATGTATATTGAAAAATTGTTAAAACCTTTAAGAAAAATTGCCGGACTGCTACAAGATTTTTCGCCAGAGAAAAAGCTTCAAATAGAACCGATAAAAGAGAACAATGAAATTTCGCTTATATTGTCTGCATTGAATGAGATGCAGGAAAAAATATTTGATTTTGCAAGTAAACAAAAAGATATCAACGCATATTTGGAAAAAGAAGTAGACAGCAAAACTGCGGAGTTACGAAAGCAATTGTTTATAGATGATTTAACACAGTTGCCAAATAGAAGAAAGCTTTTTAAAGATATTGAAAAGACGAACAATGACGGCGCACTTCTAATTTTAAATATTGATGATTTTAAAGAAATTAATGACTTTTATGGGCAGAATGTCGGTGATTATATTTTAATAGAGTTTGCAAAAAGACTGAAGAATCTTGTTAAAGATGAAAAAAATATTAGTATTAGTCGACTATCCGGCGATGAATTTGCTCTATTTTTTCAACATAAACCTTCGCACAGGAGTTTTATGAGAGTTGTAAATACTTTGTCAAAAGAGATTGAAAAAATGCTTTTTGTATATGAACAAAATGAGATTTACATAAGAGTTACAATAGGTGCTACTTTGAATCCAAATGAGATGCTTGAAAAAGCAGATATTGCTTTAAAGCTTGCAAAAGAGCATAAAAAGTACTTCTTACTCTATGATGAAAAGTTAGATGTAGAAAGACAGTATAAAGAAAATATGGAATGGGTCAAAAAACTAAAAAGTGCCATCAAAGAAGATAGGATCATTCCTTTCTTTCAACCACTATTTGATACACAAACTAAAGAAGCAGTAAGCTATGAGTGCTTGATTCGATTGGTAGACACAGACGGTACAGTTGTAAGTCCGTATAAATTTTTGGGTATTGCCAAAAAAAGTAAACTCTATCCTCAATTAACCAAGATAATGATTGAAAAAAGCTGTCAATATTTTCAGCATATAGACACAACTTTTTCTGTCAACCTCTCCATTAATGATATTCTTGATGTTGATATGGTTGCATATATTCAAAGCAGTATAAGAAAATATGACGTAAGTAATAAAATTGTCTTTGAAATTCTTGAAACAGAGGGAATTGAAAATTATGAAGAGGTTTCATCATTTATATTAAATATGAAAAGACTCGGCTGTAAAATTTCTATAGATGATTTCGGCTCAGGTTATTCCAGTTTTGAACATATTCTCAAACTTGATATTGATTACATTAAAATTGACGGCAGTCTTATTAAAAATCTTGAAACAGATATAAATTCCCAGATGGTTGTTGAAACGATTGTAGATTTTGCCAAAAAGTTGAATTTAATTATCGTGGCAGAGTTTGTTCATAATCAAGCGGTATTTGAAAAAGTCAAATTGCTTGATATTGAACGTGTTCAGGGTTTTTATCTGGGCGAACCAGATAAAGAGATACTAGAAGACTAGTATCTGTATCTTAGGTAGAAGCGAATGTCTTG
>CAZDEM010000252.1:0-2311 GCA_964504315.1 uncultured Sulfurimonas sp. | reverse complement strand
GCTTCGCTGGTTTCGCTAAAATTAGTTTGTATTGTAGATTTTTGTGTTATAAAAGCTTCCATATCCTCTTTTTTATGAATAGCCTCATCGAGCTCAGCGTCACTACCCTGAGTATAGGCACCTATTCTAATAAGCGTTTCATTCTCTTTAAGCAGTGTATACAAACGTCTGAACTTCATCACCGCCTTAAGGTGCTCGGGCGTAATAATATCACTCATTACCCTTGAAGCCGAATTTAAAATATGTACAGGCGGGTAAATTCCAAAATCGGTCATCTCACGTGAGAGTACAATATGCCCGTCTAAAATTGAACGTGACTGATCGGCGATAGGATCGCTCATATCGTCTCCCTCTATTAAAACGGTAAAAAAAGCTGTAATGCTACCTTTTCCTTCTTCTTTTCCTGCACGTTCCATTAGCTGTGGCAACAGTGTTAACGATGACGGCGGATACCCTTTTGAAGTCGGCGGTTCACCAAGAGCCAAACCAATTTCACGCTGTGCCATGGCAAAACGCGTTACAGAGTCCATAATGAACAGCACGTCCCTGCCCTGGTCTTTAAAATACTCTGCAACACTCATGGCAGCAAAAGCACCGTATTTACGCATCAAAGGCGAATCATCTGACGTTGCCACAACTATAACAGTATTTGTCAAGTCGCCGCCAAGATTTTTTTCTATAAACTCCGGTACTTCACGACCACGCTCACCAATGAGCGCTACAACTTTTATGGGTGCATCTGCTCCGCGGACAATCATTCCCATCAATGTAGATTTTCCTACACCACTTCCTGCAAAAATTCCGAGTTTTTGCCCTTTTCCACAGCTAAGCAGCCCGTCAATTGACTTAACACCTACAGAAAAAACTTCATCTATCATACCGCGTTTCATTGCGGCTATAGGCGCTTTTATGATGGGCGCAAGCTTTGCATCCTTTACACTGCCTTTACCATCAATAGGGCGCATAAATGGATCCACAACACGCCCTAAAAGAGCAGGTCCTACGGGAATATTTAATCCGGTAGCATCCAAAAATACTTTATCTCCTGAGCGAAATCCCTCTACAAAAGAAAAAGGCGTAATAAAAAACAGATTTGCATCTATCTCCGTCACCATACCAACGGTCTCTTGTCCTGTTGTATCTGAGACAATTTTTACCATATCGCTGATACTTACATGTAAACCCTTTGCCGTAATAATCGTTGCGTTGATTTTGACAACCTCACCAAAAGAGACCGAATAGTTTTTATTGGCGAGTTTCTCTTTTAGTGATGATAGTGGCATATTTTAATATCTGTTTCCCGTAGGAGAATTTATAAGTGAAAAGAATTCACTTCGTGTTTTTTCATCTTTTTTGAAAAGCCCGCGAAGTGCTGAAGATGTTGTAGTTGAATTTATTTTTTCAACACCGCGCATCTCCATACACATATGACGTGCCTGAATGACAACGCCAACACCTTTTGGTGCAATCGTATCCATAATGGCATCTGCTATCTGTTCTGTCAACTGTTCTTGAATCTGCATGCGGCGGGCAAATACATTTACTACGCGTGGAATTTTTGAAAGTCCCACTACTTTTCCATCGGGAATATATGCTACATGTACACGACCGATAATAGGTAAAAGATGATGCTCACATGTAGAATAAAATTCTATATCTTTTACTAAAACCATTTCATCATTTGAAGTCGTAAAAAGAGCTTTTTTTAAAATCTCTGCCGGATCTTCTTTATATCCGCCATAAATAAATTCATAGGCCTTTCTTACTCTTGAAGGGGTATCTATTAAACCCTCACGCTGAGGATCTTCTCCAACATGATGAATCATGACTTTTACTGCATTTTCAAATTCACTGTTTTTATTATCTGACAAGGTTATGCCTTTTAAAGTTTTAATTATGATAGAGTAGCAAGAATTTGCTGAAAAAATGATGTAATACCAATCCCCAAGATAAACTTGAGGAAAATTTTTAGTGAATGAATATACTAGGAACGATAAGTGGGTATTTTTTCATTTTACGATAGATATGTTTTCTAATAACCTGACGTAAATCACCCTCTAAAGTTCTATGGCTTCCAATAAGTCCTGGTTTCATGTTAAGCAAGAAGTTTTCTAAAATTTCTTCTATCTCTTTTGCAAATGATTTGTCTTTTTTATCGGCAACTAAACCAAATGATGTCACTTTTGGTTTCTCCATCATTTTTCCGGTCTGCTCACTTACCTGTGCAACAATCATTACAACACCGTCAGTTGCAAGTTTCTGACGATCCATAACTATGTCATCTTCGATTTCATAGTTATTTTGATTATCA
>CAZDEM010000251.1:0-2346 GCA_964504315.1 uncultured Sulfurimonas sp. | reverse complement strand
CATTACTGGTGAATTTACGGCTTGTAGCAATTGCAGTTTTTGCAATTCCCATTCCACCTTGAGAGTATCTAAGCTCGATATCGCGTGTCAAGTTACCAACTAAAATTATTTTATTGAACATAAATTTTCCTTCAAATTATAGCGAATGCTATTACTCAGCTGCTGCTTCTGTTGCTGGAGCTTCTGTCGCCGGAGCTTCTGTTTCTGCTGGAGCTTCTGCTTCTACTGCTGGAGCTTCTTCTGCTTTTGGAGCTTCAGGTACTTTGTTTGCTTTTTCAACAAGACCATTCCATGCTTTTATTTCACGGTTTGAATCATATTTGATAGTAACAAATCTTAAAAGGTCTTCGTTAATACGGAAACGTCTTTCAATTTCAGCGATTGCAGCCGGAGCTACTGAATAGTAGATTACATAGTAATAACCACGTTCATTTTTATCAATTGGGTATGCTAATTTTCTCATTCCCATAGCGTTTGTCGCTGCAATTTCTCCACCGTTTGAAGTAATAACTTCTTCAACAGCTTTGATGCTAGCTTGGATTTCTTCTGCAGTAAATGTAGGTTTTACGATTACTAAGTTTTCGTAGTGTCTCATATAGTATGATCTCCTCTTGGTATTGCCTAATTCTAGGCTTTTGTTTCCCTTTCGGATCTGAATATAGTGTCAATTCTGACATTACAAAGAGAAAGGAACTTGGAATTATACATAAGTTTTGCTTAAAAATAACACATGTATTTCTTCTTGTTCTTTTGATGACAAAATGCAATAAAATTAAGATTTTTATTTTTTTAGGATATAGTTTCAGTAAAGGGCCCTTCTAAAAACCCTAAATTTAACAGTAAGATGAAAAATTAATGGCAAAAAGAAAAAAAAGAACAAAGAAAAAGAGCAGTTCCACTTTATTAAAATATACAGTATGGACGTTGGCAATCATAGCACTTGTATTGACATCTTTGATAGTAGGATATTATTTAGGCGTCAATAATACAAAAACAATTGTAAAAGAAAAAGTGATTGTAAAAGAGAAAAAAACGGTTAAAATCCCAAAAGCTCCTGTAAGTGTAAATAAAAGACTTAAAGAAGTACTGAAAAAAGAGACAAAAGCATATGCCTCAGCAGCACATGAAATAGATGATGAAACATTGGCAAATCCACCTAAAGCGAAAGCAAAAAAAGTAGAAATCTATACATCAAAACCAAAATTGGCTATTATTATAGATGATATGCAGACTGCTTCGCAGGTAAGAGCTGTAAAAAGCCTACATCTTAATGTTACTATGTCATTCCTTCCACCGCGTGCGGCAAGACCAAATTCTGCAAAGCTGGCATCGCATGAAAAATTTTATATGGTGCATTTGCCGATGGAAGCAATGCACTTTAGCGCAGAGGAGCCGCATACACTGCGTATACATGATTCTCAACAAAAAATTTCTGCAAAAATTAAAGATATTAAAAAGTTATTTCCAAAAGTTGGATATATTAATAATCATACGGGAAGTAAATTTACATCCAATGAAATTGCTATGAACAGGCTGATTTTTGCATTGAATGCAAATCATATTTATTTTATTGATAGTAGAACGACGGCAAAAACGATGGCACCAAAAGTGTTGAAAAACTTTGGTTTGAAATATGTTGCGCGCGATGTCTTTTTAGACCACCATATGGACAAGCCATACATTTTAAAACAGATTAAAAAAGCAATTGCTGTTGCTAAATCTCACGGAAGTGCCATTGCCATAGGTCACCCTCATAAAAATACACTGCAAGCTTTGTATGAATCAAAAGATTTACTCAAAGATGTTGAATTAGTCCAGGTCAATAAAATATATTAAATTTATGATTGAACAAATAAGATTTCATATATCTGAACTAGAAGCTATGAAACGCTATCCGAGTGTACTTTTTTATAAAGGCAACACAGATCTATTGCACAAAAAGAAAGTAGCAATTGTAGGCAGTCGAAAACCAAATCAATACGCAAGAGAA
This sequence comes from uncultured Sulfurimonas sp., assembly GCA_964504315.1. GTDB lineage: Bacteria > Campylobacterota > Campylobacteria > Campylobacterales > Sulfurimonadaceae > Sulfurimonas. The sequence goes on along the minus strand of CAZDEM010000251.1, from coordinate 356 downwards.
TTGACACATAAACTCTCACAAAAACTTTCCCAAGTGGATGTTTGCATAGTAAGTGGCGGCGCTCTTGGCGTCGATGCAATTGCGCATAAAGCGGCTGGTGCAGATAATACAATAATGGTCGCTGCAACCGGACTTGACAAACGCTATCCCTCAATTAATAAAAATATCATTGCAGATATTGAAAAAAGTGGTTTGGTATTAAGTCAGTTTCAGGAAGGTACACCTTCTCAAAAGTACAATTTTCCTTTGCGCAATGAAGTCGTTGTCGCTTTGGGTGATGTACTTGTAGTAACATATGCTGATTTTAATTCTGGAACGATGCACAGTGTTGAGTATGTTATTTATATGTGAAAGGG
>CAZDEM010000250.1:0-2366 GCA_964504315.1 uncultured Sulfurimonas sp. | reverse complement strand
GTTTTACATTCTTTTTAAGAGTTAAAAATAACTCTTTTAAGTCTATCTCATCTTCCGCGCATACTTGTTGTTGGAGATTATTTTCTTGCACATAAAACCTTTTAAAATATTTTTGTGAAATTATACCCTACAGACTTTTCAGGCAAGGTTAAAACCTTGCTTCCGGAAGAGTAAAATAGTTTTTCTACCATTCCGCTCAGCTTAAAATCTTTCTCGGAACCCAGGTTTTCAAATGCTAAAGCATGACTTAAAAACAAAGTAATTTTTCAAGCTCTTCGGAACCTAGACTTTAGTCTAGGCTGACTTGCTTGAAAATCCAGACTTTGCGTCTGAAGTCTTTATTATCTAAACCTTCTAAAAACACGTTTAAAATTCATAAATCTCACTTGTGAAATCACCCTGTTTATCACACTCTTGACACTCTTCAAGTTTTATAATACGCATATCAACTTCTCTTTCCATTTGTCTGATGATCAAACTCTGGCACTATTTCTTTGAGTTTTGCCAGCTTGTCTTTACATGTAAGCAGTTCTTGTATATCTGCATTGAGTTGTTCCAAATCGTATTGTGTTGGTTTTGCCACGGTTATAGAGTCATAGTCCGTTGTGCAGTCGGTATCATCTATAAGTAACTCTTCATAAAGCTTTTCACCAGGACGAAGACCGCTAAACTCTATATTTATATCATCCTTGCCACTGAGTTCTATCATTTTTTTAGCCAAATCTACTATTTTGATAGGCTCACCCATATCAAGTATAAAAATTTCGCCTCCGGTTCCAATAGCACCAGCTTGCAACACTAGCTCACAGGCTTCTGGTATAAGCATAAAATACCTTGTAATATCAGGATGCGTAACAGTAATATTTTGTCCGTTTTGTATTTGAGATCTAAACTTTGGTATTACGCTCCCGCTGCTACCAAGAACATTTCCAAATCTAACGGCTACTATATCTGTACCTTTACCATTAGAATTTTGCGCATACAATTCACAAATACGCTTGGTTGTTCCCATAACATTTGTAGGGCGGACTGCTTTATCTGTAGAAATCATTACAAATTTGTCAACACCATATTTTATAGATGTATCGATGACATTTTTAGTGCCAACTACATTGTTTAAGATGCCTTCATATATATTTGCCTCAACCAAAGGCACATGCTTATAAGCTGCTGCATGTATGACAATATCTGGCTGATGTATTTTAAATGTCTCATCTAAAAACTCTTTGTTTACGACACTTTGCATAACAGCAACAGTATCTATTTTTCGAATCTCCTGCTCTATCGCATAAAGATTATACTCACTGTGATCCAGCAATATCAACTTTTTAGCACCAAACTTTTCACACTGTCTGCATATTTCACTCCCAATGCTTCCACCCGCTCCAGTCACTAAAACAGTCTTATTTTTTATAAAAGATGAAATTTTATTTTTATCTAAATCTTGTGGATGGCGTGCCAATAAATCCTCTACAGATATATTTTTCAATTGTGTAGTAAATTCTTCACCCTCTAATATTTGATCTATAGATGGTAAAATCTTAATTTTTATAAAGTATTGTGAGAGTTTTTCATATATCTCTTTAACTCTTTCTTTAGACGCTGAGGGCATGGCTATAACCAACAAGTCAAATTTTGCATCTCCGATTCTTTCTTTTAATTTCTCCTTAGAAATCACACGTATAGAATCAATAGAACGCCCTTGTATGATTTTGTTATCATCTACAAAATACTTCACTTTATACTCTGTATTATCAAATTCTGATTCAAGCTTTATAGCCGCTTTTCCCGCACCGTAAATAACAACTGATTTAGTTTTTGTCACATGATTTTTATTTATAAGATAATAATAAAAATACATTGCAAAATTTATACTAAACAGATATAAAAAAAGTTCAGAAACCAGAAATGACAAACTAACATAACGATAAAAAATCGGCAAATAAATCAAAAATGCGACAATATATACAAAACTCTTTATCAAAAATGTTTTTTGTGAAGCCTTAGACCAGGAAAGAGAATAGTCACTATATATAGCAAACGAAGCAAGCATACGGACAAATATCACACTAGCTACCACCGTAAAATCAAATGGCATGTGGAAGATAAAAAAAGTCCAAGCAAAGGTTATAAAACTTAAAACAATTATGACTAAAAAGTTTAGTATCCGTTTATCTATATTCATTTTTTTCCTATAAAATTGTATAAGGAATTATAGCAGTATTTCTTTCAAAAAAAACACATTAACACATTAATTTTTCTTCGAAGCAAGCTTTTCAAATGCTAAAGCGTGACATTAGAAAAAACTAAATTTTTTCTGTAACCTTGCCTACAATGGCATAAAATCAACTCAGCCCAGACTAAAG
>CAZDEM010000249.1:0-2400 GCA_964504315.1 uncultured Sulfurimonas sp. | reverse complement strand
TCAGACCAATGAAGAAAAAACTTAATCTTGTAGCTCACGGTTACTGTACTAAACACGGTATCTGGGAATCAACTGCAGAAGTTGTAGAAGTTACTGAGTAATTAAACTCCTCTTATATTATAGAGCTCTTTTGCTCTATAATACCTCTTTTACTTAAACATTTCAATCATATTATTTAAAACTTTACCATCTAATTGTTTTCCCATTTTTGTTTTCATAAACAATAAAGCTTCAAATGCACCCATAGGCTCTCTATAACTTTTTTTACTCGTCAGAGCATCAAAAACATCACAAACAGCGATAATTCTTGCTACATAAGGAATATTTTCACCACTTAAGCCTGAAGGATATCCTGAACCATCCATTTTTTCTTGATGATATCTAATACCAAATAAAACTTCTTGATTTTTAATTCCAAGTTTTATACCTACGCTATACCCTAACATTGGATATTTTTTTATTTCTTCAAACTCTTCATCAGTAAGTTCACCCTCTTTGTTAACTATTTCAGGATTAATTTTACTTTTTCCAATATCATGCAATAATGCTGCTTCACAGAGTGCCTTCAATTTCGGTTTATTCAACTTAAGGTGAGCACCAAGACTCAGCGCATAGATAGAAACATTGATAGAGTGTGTCATTATAGAATATTCATGTTCTGCAATATTAATTATTGAATCAATATCAAAATCATCATCTGAAACTGTGTCTACCAGTTCATTAACTACATTTTTTGATGCTTGATATGTCTCAACTGCATCAGGATTAGCAAAGAGTGTTGCAAGAATTGCGGAAGCTTTTTTATATATACTGGTTGCTTTTTGCTCAAAACTGATATATTTTTTTTCCTCATGCTTTACAATACTATTATAATATTGCAAGTAATGTGCCCGGTATTGTTCATTTATATATAATGCTTCAATCGAAGCAAGTTTCTCAATATCATGCTTAGTTATCAGTATGTTTGCACTTTTAAAAAGATGCATTTTATTTTCTGTTGCAGATGCAATAAACAGGGCGAACTCATACGCTTCGTTTTCTTTGATTATACTTTTATCTATAGCTATGTAAGTCGTTTTCTTCAAGTACATGTTCCAGATTCTAATTTCAAAGACGGCTCATCAATGTAGAATCCTTGTGAGTAGTCTATACCCAACTCACATACTTTATCCATAACAACACTTGAATGAACATACTCTGCTATAGTTTTAATGCCCAGTTTTTTTGCAAACTGAACTATCGTATCGACAACAACTTCTGAAGCTTCATCTATATCTATATTTTCAATTAAAGAACCGTCTATTTTAATATAATCGGCATCTATTTTTGTAATATATGAAAAGTTCGAATATCCGCTCCCAAAATCATCTATCGCAATTTTTGCACCGTATCTGCTAACCTCACTGATAAACCTGTCAACTCTTTTAAAATCCTGTACCGCTTCTGATTCTAAAAGTTCAAAAGTTACTCTTGATGCAGCTTTGGAGTTTTCCAGTTTATCCAATATAAAATTAAATATTTCACTGCTCATAATATCTTCAATAGAGAGGTTAATACTAAACTCAAACTCATTCTCTTCAAATGCAGCAAAAGATTTGTTTACTATTATTTTGGTCACATCATTATAAATTTTAATATTTTTTGCAATAGGAATAAATAAAAGAGGAGAAAGAATTTTTTCATGTACATCTATAAGTCTTGCCAGACACTCATATTTTGTAATTTGTTTCGTTTTATTATCAAGAATTGCTTGAAAATATGGAACAATTTTATCATTTTGCACTGCTTCTCTGACAATATAAGAGAGCTGTAAATTTCGATGATATTCATCTTCAAAATGCATTTTATCTTCATATATCCAATAAGGGACGCCTTTTTTCTTTGCGTACATCAAAGCCATAGAGACTTTAGAAAAAATATTATTATTTATTCTGTCTGATGAAGATGCCAGAGTAAAATCAACAAATATTTGAGTTTCTTGATAGGCAACTTTTATATTTTTTATTTTGTCATATAATTCGGCTAAATAAGCTTTTAAATGATAAAAACCAAGATTTTCATCTGTGATAATAGCATACTCCGCACCTGACAAACGATAAACCTGATGAGGAACAAGTACTTCTTTTAAATACTTGCCAACATACTCTAAAACATAATCCCCGACCACAAAGCCATAAAAATTATTAATTGTCTGAAAGTTATCAATTTTCAAAAGAATCAATCCACACTCTTCACAATTTTCCAAGTCTTTTCGAAGTTGGTATAAGTTTGGAAGATTTGTCAGATGGTCCGTAAAATAGCGTTTAAAAAGCTCTGTCCTATACTCTTGTATATTAGATTTTTTATTTGAATGATCTATATACAACTCTTTTAAAACTTCATCACTTATATGTTCTACAC
>CAZDEM010000248.1:0-2416 GCA_964504315.1 uncultured Sulfurimonas sp. | reverse complement strand
AGTTCTACATCGCTCTCTGTAATTCCACCCACACCGCTTGAAATAACATCAATTTTCACTTCGTCATTTCTGAGTTCTGTTAATGAAGTTCTAATTGCTTCAAGTGAACCGTGAACATCAGTTTTAAGAACCACTTTAAGAGATTTAAGTTTGCCTTCTGCAATCATAGAAGTCATATCTTCTAACGTTGACTTCGTAGATTTTGAAAGTTCTTTGTTTCTTTCGTATTCATAACGTTTATGTGCGTACTCTTTTGCTTCTTTATCGCTGTGCATTGCCATCATAATTTCACCTGCAGCAGGCACTTCATTAAGTCCTACTACAACAGATGTATGTGATGGTCCGACGGCTTTAATTTGTTTGCCATTTTCATTGACAAGTGCTTTTACACGACCGTATGAACTACCACACACAACATTATCACCGACTTTTAGTGTACCGTTTTGTACAATTACAGTTGCAACAGGACCACGACCTTTTTCCAAAGATGACTCAACAACTGCAGCTTTTGCAGGTGCCTCAGGATTTGCTTTAAGTTCAAGTACTTCTGCAGTTAAAAGAATATTTTCCAATAATTCATCAATACCCATGCCCGTTTTTGCAGAAACAGGAACAAATTCTACATCCCCGCCCCAATCAACAGGAGAAATACCATGTTCTGCCATTTGACCTTTTACTAAATCCGGGTTTGCAGTCTCTTTATCCATTTTATTAAGTGCCACAATAACCGGTGCGCCTGATTCTTTTGCAATATTTATTACTTCAAGAGTTTGCGGTTTCACACCGTCATCTGCGGCAACAACTATAACAACAACGTCTGTAATATCTGTACCACGTTGACGCATTGAACTAAAGGCAGCATGACCTGGAGTATCTATAAATGTAATAGCTTTATCATTTTGTTCAATTGTATATGCACCAATATGCTGTGTGATTCCACCGGCTTCACCCTCTGTAACTTTTGCTTTTCTAATTGCATCAAGTAATGACGTTTTACCATGATCAACATGACCCATAATTGTTATAATAGGTGGTCTCTCAACAGCATTTGGATCTTCAACTTCAGCTTCTACAACATAGTTAAATTCGTCTTTTGGATCAATAATAGTGACTTCAACACCGAATTCTTCAGAAAGAATTTCAATCTCATCGGCACCCAAAAAGTCATTTTTCGTCATCATCATACCAAGGTCAAAAAGGACCTTGATGATATCTGACATCGGGCGTTTTAATTTTTCTGCAAACTCATAAACACGAATATCTTCAGGAATCTCTACATGTGTTACAACTTCCTCTTCATGTGTTACTTTAGCATATTTTTTTCTTTTGTCACGAGAAACTTTTCTACCGCGCGGTGCTTGCTTTTTATTTGCATTTCTACCTGCCGGCTTTGGTGCTCTTGGTTTTCTTGGTTCTTCTGGAGCTATTGGAGCACGTTCAGTTGAGTTCAAATCTAAAAGAGTTACCTGATCATCCATATCCATAGACACGTCAGACAAAGAACCACCAAATATATCAAGCCTTGTACCCTGATCTTTCTTTGATGTCGGTGACTGTTTTGTCGTCGATTTCTTTTTCTTTGATAATTCCGCAAGAGCTTCAGCACTCATCTTTCCATATGATGAAACAGATGCTTGTTTTTGAGGAATAGAATAGTTCTCCTCAACTTTTGGCTTTTTCTTTTTAACGATCTTTAATCCCGATTTTTTAATAGCGGGTCTCAAAGTGGGCTGTACAACTTTTAGTGTACTTTTTGCAGTTTCTTTTTTAGGTGCTTTGGGAGCAGAAACATCTTCTTCTTTTGTCTCAGCGGCAGGAGCTTTTTCTTCTGCTGCAGGTTTTACTTCAGGTTGTACTTCCTCTTTTTTTACAGGAGCTTCTTCTGATGCTTTAACTGTCTCTTTTACATCTGTTTTTGTTTCTTCAGGAGTATCATCGTTCACTTTTTTAGATGTCTTTTTTACAACTTTAGGTTTTTGTGTGTCAGCATTTTCATCACCATTCATTATGTAATTTGCTATGCTTTCTGCTTGTTCCATCGTCACTACACTTTGTGCAGATTTTACTTCAAGACCCATTTTTTTTGCTTTATCTAAAACATCTTTAGAAGCTATTCCTAGCTCTTTTGCAATTTCGTGTACTCTAACTTTTTCTATCATCAGTGATGATCTCCTTTAGTTTATTCATAAGTTTATCTTTATCTGAGCTTCTACATTGACGCATTAAAGCTCTAGAGAGTTTTTTATCTTCTGACAGACAACTTTGACATAAATAAAAACTTCTTCCAATCCCGTCAAATGATGTCAATTCGCCATTAAGACACTGTAGTCTTAATAGATTATATTGCGGCTGTCTCTTTTACACATTTCCGCGCCCACGAGACTCCTGAGCATCGCGTATTCCGTCTTCTGCGTGA
>CAZDEM010000247.1:0-2433 GCA_964504315.1 uncultured Sulfurimonas sp. | reverse complement strand
AGATGATAGGTAATGAAAAACCTAAAGGTTGGGATACGCAGCTTGGAACAAGATACACTGTTAACCTCTTTTTTCACCATGGTGTAAAGCCGTGGCAGGGTAAAATCGGAGAAAATCTCAAAGCAGATTGGTTCTATCATTACGGTGCAACGCTTGGGACTTTTGATCTGTCTGCTTTTGGAGGTACGGCTTTTAGAATAGGGCAAAATTATGTCCAAAATTTTAATTCTCATTATCCGTATTTAAAAGAAGAAGCGAATCTCGTAAGTGTTGATGGACTAAAACAAGGCTTAGGCTGGTCTGTGAGTGCCGGTGTGGACGGGGAATATTTAGCGTATTCATATATATTTAACAAGGCTAAAAATGATGGGTATGCTGTGCATATTAAAGGGTTGAGTGCTGTAGCGAATCTCTCTGCTAGTTTGTATTATAATCATCATAAATTTCGTTTTTTTTATGAAATTCCTTCACATTATATAAAAGAAGAAAGAGGCGTCAATATTTTTGGTGGATTTATGTACTCTTATAAATTTTAATTTTTTAGCAGTAATTTATTTTTTCTCCGGTATAATTAACTAAATAGTTAGTTATGTGCAATGAGGGAGAAAAAATGGCAAAACAAAAACGTGATGCAGAAGCTACAAAGACCAAAATTTTGACAAGTGCTATTGCACTGTTTTCAAAAAACGGCTTTGATGCTACGACAGCCGATGATATAGCTAAAGAAAGCGGGGTCAATAAAGCATTGATTTACTACTACTTTAAAAATAAGGCGGGGCTTTATGAAACTGTGATGAGCGGCTTGTTTAACTCTATATATGACGAGGTGATTAAAGCTGAAAAATGTTGTGACTCAATCACATCAGAGTTGCGCGCGTTTATAGAAACCTATGCAAACTACGCGCAAAAACATCCTTACTTCCCTGCATTGTTACTACGAGAACTCAGCGACAGCGGAGCACATCTGCCTGAGATGATGTTTGCAAGTATGCGAAGACTCTTTTTGCTTTTGAGTGATATTTTGCATCGTGGTGAAGCAGAGGGTGTTTTTAAAAAATCTATTCCTATGGTGCTTCATTTTATGATTATAGGTACATTGAATCTTTTGGTGACAACGCAGCCGCTTCGAATTAAAGCTGCACAAATGGACAGCGAAGTCGATACCTGCAGTAAGTGTTCTATGGATGAAATAGCAGAGTATATTTTTAACACGGTAAAAGCCGCTTTGGAGGTTAAGTAAATGAAAAAAATAATTTTATCTATGACAGTTCCTTTGGTAATGTATGCCCATACACTGCCGGAATTGTTTGATGCACTTAAAGCTCATTCACAAACAAAGTCAGATGAGATAGCAGTACAAAAGAGCGAGGTACAAAAAGGTCTGGTGTATGCAAATCTTTACCCAAAAGTGAATTTGTTTGCAAGCTATGACAATTACTCTACGCCAACAGGTATACTTCCTGTTCCGCCGGATACACTAGTTGGATTGGTTAAAAATGGAGAAGCAAATCCCTCTAACCCACCGACACAGCCTTTTAGTTATAATATTTACAAAGCAGGGGCAAATTTTTCTATGCCTTTATTTGTAAAGTCTATCTATACAACCGCTCAAAAAGCAAGAGCTTTGCAAAAGAGCGCCAAGGCGAAAAAGCATATAAACCTTTTGAAAAATGAGGCGCTGATAGTCGGAGCAAATGCAAATCTTACTTATCTTGATTCTCTTTTAAAAGCCTTACATGTAAAAGAAGAATCACTGCAGGAAACAAAAAAGACAACGCAGATAAAAGTTGACAACGGCAGAGCCCCTGCATCGGCACTTTATAAAATTAATGATGCACTCAATCAAATAGCTATTGCTAAAAACAACATTCAACTGCAGACGAAAAAACTTATAAGTAGTGTACAAAGCCTAACAGGTATAGTTTTAGATGCACCTGTAGAGATGCATAAACAGAACTCTTTTAGTAAAGGTGCAATGAAGTCACTGAAACCTTTAGAAGAAAAAGTAAGAGCTGAGAGATTAAATATAAAATTGGAAAAAGAGAAACTTTATCCAGCTTTGTATGCCCACGGCAGTTATGCTTTTTCAACAGCAAAAGCATATAATAACGGACATGATGCAAATGAACGCTATGGAAATGTGGGCATAGTTTTAAATATTCCCCTTTTGGCAATGGATAATTATGCAAGCATAAAACTCTCTGAAGTTGAACTGCATTCAAGTGAGATTGCCCTTGAAAAACTCTCAGATGAACTGAGTTCTGAGGCAAAAATGCTTGAAGATTCTCTGCCTCTTTTAGACAATTCACTCAAACTTTACAAACACAGTGTTACAAATAAGAAAAAACTTTTAGCAATTGCAAAAGTGAACTATAACAGTGGCAGACTCTCAACAGAAGAGTATTTACGATATGAAGATGATGTTGTTTCAGA
>CAZDEM010000246.1:0-2438 GCA_964504315.1 uncultured Sulfurimonas sp. | reverse complement strand
TGATGTTCTGGAATTTTTTGATTTAAATAGCTGATAGTCGGCATCCAGTCTTTTTGGGCCTGCTTTATCCCATGATGAGCTATGACTGCAACATTTATACTCTGTGCATAAATAATTATTGGTAAAAATAAAATCATGAATCTTATAAAATACATCAATCCCTCCACCTAATTATTTAAATTGTACAATCTTTTGGCTTAGTCTTAGTGATTGCTTTATGATTTGAAACTTTTTTAAGTCAAAACATTAGTAAAGTTCCTCTATAAAGTCACTTCCGCATTTAAGCTCATTAAACCATTCTAAAAATAGTCCTACATTTTCATCTTCAAATACAAATCCATGCTGCGGAGCAATTTTGGCTACTTCCAATTTATTAATATGAGAAACCCAGGAACGGCAAACTTTATTGGACCCCATGTAACGTTTATGAAAATCGTGAAGATACTCTTTATGCTTTTCAAAATCTTCTACTCTTTTATAGTGTACCGGCATGTTCAAAATAGCTGTTCCGATATCTCCTGAAAAAAGTATTTTTGAATTTGCGTCATAAAGAGAAAAGTTTCCGGGCGAATGTAAAAAATGAGCAGGAATAAATTGTAAATAATCTGTACCGAATTTTATTTTAGCTCCAGCATCATTTAAACTGATTATTCTGTCTATATCCATAAAACCGTAATGACTCATAAATCTAATCCATAAACTTGAAAGTATAAACTTGGCTTTTGTACTTATATTCCATTGTGCTATAGAACCCGCAACATCAGGATCTTGGTGTGAAAAGAAAATATATTTGATATTTTCTATATCGACATATTTACTCACTGCATCATAGAGCTCATCAAAAATTGCTTCATTTCCCGGATCTATCAATATTCCCTCACCATTTTGAACGATGAGGTACTGATTAACTGAAAGAAATGAATCTTCATGAGACTCATCTTCCAAGCTAAACATCACACATTTATGAATGCCGTTATCAAATAAAACTTTTTCTCTGTTATCCATCTTGCAATCCTTTAAATTCTCTTATTAATTTCATTTGTCTTTTTGTTATATATTTAACTAATTCGCTTTTTTTACTTCCGTCGAACATAAAAACAACGCTAAAACTGTGACGATTTTCATTTTTTCTAAACATTGTAGCCTTTGAGTTTATAATCAAAGGTTTTTTGTCCATCTCTAAAACCATATCAATATGAACCTCGTCACCTTTGTCTAAGCCAGCAGGTAAAGCATTTAATTTTAGTTTTACGGCAACAATGGAAATATCTTCTATTCTTACCTCTCCCTGAAATTTATTATCTCCTATAAAGAGTGATACTGTGTGATTTTCTTCGGGGACTACACGAATGGTACTTCTTGCTACAGGAGAACTGGGGATAAAATGAAGATTTTTAAACTCTACACTCTGTTTTTCAAATCCTATACTGACAACTTCATCGCAAGCAATAGTATTAGGCAAAGCATCCGATACAATTAAACTTTTTCTTTCATACTGAATAGCTTTTTGCTGTAAAAAATTTGTTTTGACAATTATGCTATCTTCTTTTATCTCAGTTATAACTGCATCATTTGTAATACTTAGCCCTTTATAATAGTTATGAAGTCGTACTTTTGCACTATTTCTGTAAATAACTTCCAATAACTTAAACATAGCTTCTGTGTCTACAATATCTTCATCTTTTTTAAGCTGTGATGCATCATACAGCTTAAGAAGATTTAACTCTGTAATATCATCAAATGATAAAATTCCATAAGACTCTTTATCCGGAATAAGCTGATACTTCACTATAAAATGCTTAAAATTACCATTTTGGTCTTGGAGTTTTACATTATAGAGTTTTTGAGGATTAGCAGAAAGCTCGTCAAACCAGTATTTATCTGCTTTATTATATAAAAAACCGTCATGTTCTAAAAATATATTTCCCAAATCCCCATATTCTTTTGTAAATTCTTCTATACTTTCAATATTAAAATAATCTAAAAACATTTGATTTGTAAAAGTTGGTTTAGAATCCTGCATCATAACTATTATTGAACTTTGGTAGTTAAAAATATTACGAATATGAGTATTGAAAAGTCGAATATCTTGCTCTTTTTTTATTTTTTTTACGCAGGCATACAGTGCTTCTGAAAAGTTTGTAATGTTGACAGGTTTTTTTAAAAATCTAAATATACCAAGCTCAATAGCATTATAAAGGTTTTTATTTTCATCAAAAGCTGACATAAAAAGAATTTCTGTATCAGGACTAATACTTTTGATACGCTTTGTTAGTTCAATACCATTCATCTCCGGCATTTTAATATCTGTTATGACAATCTGAGGATAATGCTCTTTAAAAATAGCAAATCCTTCCTTTCCATTACTGGCCGAGTAAACAGTATCAAAGAATTTTTTTAATAATTTTGAAGCATTTTTTCTCAGTCCATCATTATCT
>CAZDEM010000245.1:0-2506 GCA_964504315.1 uncultured Sulfurimonas sp. | reverse complement strand
TTGGTTGCGGAAGCTGGATTTGAACCAGCGACCTTCGGGTTATGAGCCCGACGAGCTACCGAACTGCTCTATTCCGCGATATTTGAGTAAATAAAGAGAGGGATTAAGCAACTTATATAAGCTGCTTAAAATAAAAGTTACAGACCTGTAACGTTTTCTGCTTGTGGACCTTTGTCCCCTTGACCGATTTCAAAAGTTACTTTTTGACCTTCATCAAGTGATACACGACTATGTCCGTTATCATTAATTTGACGATAATGTACAAATACATCTTTCCCGCCATCTTCTACTTCGATAAATCCGAAACCTTTGTCGCTGTTGAACCATTTAACTGTTCCATTTTGTAATGTTGCCATTGTAAATCCTTGTTTGTTTGAGTACATCAAATTTCTTTGATGGTAAAAATATAATATAAAGTTTTTCTTTTAGGTGAATGTACTGGAAACAAAGGAGTCGTCAATATAAAGCAATCTAAAGATGTAACTAGAATCATCTTTTCTTAGCAGAAGTATATCTTAAAAAAAGTTTAAATACAAGAGATGTGGACAATTCTTTTGATACTTTGCCAAATATAGAGTTTACATCCCTAAATAAGGATGTAAAACTTTTGGAATGTCTATACTTCCATCCTCATTTTGAAAGTTTTCCATAATAGCAACAAGTGTGCGGCCAACTGCCAAAGACGAGCCGTTAAGTGTATGTACAAGCTCATTTTTTTTACCATTTTTAAAACGGATTTTTGCACGTCTTGCCTGAAAATCTCTTGTGTTACTTACAGAAGATATTTCACGGTAAGTGTCCTGTCCCGGGAGCCACACTTCAAGGTCAATCGTCTTGGCAGCTGAAAAGCCCAAATCCCCTGTGCAGAGTGTGACAAGCCGATGCGGTAACTCCAAGGCTGTGAGTAAATCTGACGCACACGTAACCATGTCGTCAAATATAATATCGCTTTCACCCGGTGTAGAAATACTCACAAGTTCTACTTTGTGAAACTGATGTTGTCGAATCATACCGCGAGTGTCGCGTCCTGCTGCTCCTGCTTCTTTTCTAAAGCATGAAGTATAGGCAGTCATTCGCTTGGGTAACTCATCAACCGATAATATCTCGTCTTGATAGAGATTTGTCACAGGAACTTCCGCGGTAGGAATTAAAAAAAGTTCCTGATCTTGAATCTTGTATAAATCATCTTCAAATTTTGGAAGCTGCCCTGTCCCCTCAAGTGCTTTTCTGTTGACAAGTGCCGGAACACTGACTTCATCAAAGCCGCGTTGGCGGTTAAAATCAAGCATAAAATTTATAAGTGCGCGCTCAAGTCGTGCCCCCATGCCGAAGCTTACAGAAAAGCGTGAAGTCGCAAGTTTTACACCGCGTTCAAAGTCTATCCAGCCATTTTCTTCGGCCAGTTCCCAGTGTTCTTTCGGTGTAAATGAAAAGTTTCTTGGCGTGAGTACTTTTTTTATTTCTATATTGTCGTTTTCATCTTCACCATCTGGTACACCCTCGTCAGGTATGTTTGGTATAGCCATAGCAAGTGCTTCAAGTTCTTCTTGGCGCAGACGCTGAATCTCCAAAGCATCTGCTATGCGGATTTTATTTTCATCTACTTTTGCTTTAAGTTCCGAGATATCTTTGCCCTCACGCTTATAGATGCCGAACTCTTTACTCATTGCATTTTGTGCAGCCTGGAGTGTTTCAAAATTTATTTTTGCCTCTTTGAGTTCTTCAAATTTTATTTTTACTTTTTCTAAAAGCTTTTCATTAACGCCTTTGCGCATCAATTTTTTACTAATGCCGTCAAAATCTTTTTGTAATAGTTTTAAATCAATCATTTTATTCCTTACTTTATACTAATATGTCTTTGGCTATTTGAAACTGGTTAGCTGTCATCAAATGGATTTTCGGATGCAGTTGTTTTAAATCTTCAAAGAGTTTTTTACTGAGTTCAAAGCCTACTTTATACTCTTCTTCTACACCTTTTATATTTGCTTGGCGTAGTTTGTCTATCCAGCATGGAGGTACGTTAATACCGGGTACATGTGATGCCAAAAATTGTGCTGTACGCAGTTTTGTGATAGGAAAAACACCTAAAATAAGTTCTGCATTTTTATTCTCGCGGCAGCACTCTTTGTTCGCATTATCTTTGAGTTCTAAAAGTTGTTTTGCATTTTCCAAATCATATACGGGCTGGGTGATAATGCCTATTGCTCCGTGTTTTATTTTCTTTTGCATCTTTTTTTGTAATGTTTTTGGATTTTTTGCATAAGAATTAACTACGGCGAAGGGATGTATATGTTTTGGTGAAACACTAAAAGGCTTGGCAGCATAGTCCATACCGGAGTTTAAAGCGGCAATAATGTCTAGCAGTAAAGAACTGTCAGCTTCAAAAACACCTTTCGTATTTGGCTGGTCTGAGATTGTAGCAGGGTCTCCTGTGAGTGCCAAAATAGCCCGGATATTAAACTCATTCGCACCCAAGAGGTCAGACTGCAGGGCGATTTTATTTCTG
>CAZDEM010000244.1:0-2528 GCA_964504315.1 uncultured Sulfurimonas sp. | reverse complement strand
TTTAACCTGGGCTGAGTTGTTTTAAAACCTAAGAGGCAAGGTTGAAACCTTGCTTCCAAAGAGCTGGAAATGCTTCTCGGAACCCAGACTTCAGTCTGGGCTGTGCGTCTTTGAAGCCTAAAAAGGCAAGGTTACAGAAAAAAAATTAGTTTTTTCTAACTCACGCTTTAGCGTTTGAAAACCTTGCTTCCGAATAGGTGGATATTGCAGCAAAATTTGCTAAAAAATTAGATAAGGATTACTTTGTCAATACTTACAACAGAAAATAAAAAAACACTTTTTTATATACTTATTGCATTTGCTTTTTCAGTGGCAATGCGCTTAATTTGGGTTTATCAGTTTGGTGATTATGCACCGTTTCACTTTAACGGTCAATTTATGATAAATACAAATGACGGTTATATCTGGGCTGAAGGTGCGCGAGATTTACTCTCTGGTACTGCAACAAATCCTGAAGCAAAAGAGTTTTACGATAAATTCCATCAGTTTAATGATCTTTCACCGGTTACATCCGCAGCATCACAACTCACAGCTTTTTTTGCAAAAATTTTACCATTTTCTTTTGAAAATATCATTTTTTATATGCCGGTTTTTTTGAGTTCTCTTGTTGTAATTCCTATTGTTTTGATAGCTAAGGCTTTGAAAAATTTGGAAATGGGACTTATTGCTGCACTTTTGGCGTCTATCGCCTGGAGCTATTATAACCGTACTATGGCAGGATATTATGATACAGATATGCTAAATATTGTTTTACCGATGTTTTTGCTTTGGTCTGTTGTCTGGGCTGTAAAAACAAATAAAGATATTTATTTACTTTTAACAGCTTTAGATATTTTGGTTTACAGATGGTGGTACCCGCAATCTTACTCTTTGGAATTTTCTTTTTTTGGTCTTATCTTAGCTTATGCACTTGTATTTGACAGAAAAAATCTCTATAACTATAAACTGCTCGCCATTATGATGTTTGCAATGATGAATACAGACGGCTTTATTCGTTTAGGCTTTGTGTTAGCTGCTTTTTATACCTTTAAGCAAGAAAAATATGACAAATATCTTTACTATATATTAGGCGCTTCTATACTTGCTTTTTTTGCAACTGGCGGTTTTGATCCAATTTGGGCACAGTTGAAAGGGTATGTATTTAGAGATAGTGTAAGTACTACAAATAAAGGACTGGGATTACATTTTTTCACAGTTATGCAAACAGTTCGTGAAGCAGGGCATATTCCTTTTGAAACATTTGCAAACCGTATCAGTGGAAACAGTGTCATATTTATCATCTCTTTATTAGGTTATGTTTACCTTCTTTATAAACAAAGAATTATGATATTGTCACTGCCTCTTGTAGGTCTTGGATTTTTGGCATATGTCGGGGGACTTCGATTTACGATTTATGCTGTTCCTGTTTTGGCATTTGGAATCGCTTTTTTAATAACTCAATCTGCCCAAATATTTATAAAGCAAATAGCTGTTAAAGGTGCTCAAGCAAATCGCATCAAATTTTTATTTATGACTGTTTTGACATTAGGTGTTTTATATCCAAATTATAAACATATAGATGCATATAAAGTTCCGACGGTTTTTAATGCTGATGAAGTAAAAGTTTTAGATGCTTTAGGCAAAAAAGCAAATCGAGATGATTATGTGATCTCTTGGTGGGATTATGGTTACCCGATACGATACTATGCTGATGTGAAAACTTTGGCAGACGGTGGAAAACACAGTGGAGCAGTGAACTTTCCTGTGAGTTATATGTTGACGCATACACAAAAAGAGGCCGCAAATATGGCTAGACTTGATGTTGAATACACGGAGAAGAAATTTAAATTTCAAAAAGAACATAAAAAAGAGATAGAAGATAAAAATTTGACAATCTTTTCCAATATAGAAGATATGACAAAAGATTATGGCTTTAAAGATACAAATAATTTTCTACATACACTCTCATCAGATGTAAAGCTCCCTAAAAAAACGCGAAATATTTACTTTTACCTGCCATATAGAATGATAAATATTTATCCGACAGTGACGCTGTTTTCAAATCTAAATCTTATGAACGGTGTGAAAGGGAAACAGCCTTTCTTCTTTGCAAGTAGAAATTTTAGAGACCTGGGCAGTAAAATTCAACTGGCACCAAATATATCTTTAGATAAAAGAACGCTACAGCTCACTCTTGGAAATAAAACCGTGCCTATAAGAAGATTTGTAAAAACTTATTACGATAAAAGTATGAAACTGCATAAAGATGTACAATTAGTAAATTTTTCATCAGATATAAGTGTGATTTTTATGAGCAATTACAATACTTTTTTACTGGTGGATGAAAAAACCTATAATTCGCTTTATATTCAGCTTATGGTTTTACAAAATTATGATAAAAAGCTTTTTGAACCAGTTATGCTCACACCAAGTGTAAAAGTATATAAATTAAAAATATAACATGCCTAAAAGGCGAAGCTAAAGCATCGCTTGTGAAGAGCAAGAACAGAGTTAGTTACATGTAAGCTTGTTTAGTTTCTCGGAACCCA
>CAZDEM010000243.1:0-2537 GCA_964504315.1 uncultured Sulfurimonas sp. | reverse complement strand
TAAAATCATATGCTGAGTTAAAAGATTTAAAGTTACTTGTTTTAGATGATCTGCTCATAAGTCTTGATATGTCTAATAGAGATATTGTGCTTGATATTTTACAAGAGCAATTTTCAGAGTATCAAATAATATTTTTGACACATGACAGAGCATTTTTTGAGATGGCAAAACAGAAACTTGTTAAAAACGAGTGGAAAACTTTTGAAATGTATGTAAACAATGATGGAGAATTTGATAAGCCACATATTCAAATTGCATTAGATTATTTTGAAAAAGCAGAGAAATATTTTATGGAGTATGATTATTCTGCGTGTGCTAATTATTTGAGAAAAGAAGTTGAGCATATTAAGAAAATAAAAGTACTGGAAGAAAAATCTTGTGTTCCTACAGACAAAAGTATGAAAATAATTAAGCAACTTGTTGATTCAGATGATTTTACTAATTTTTCTCAACCTGATACTACAAATGATGCATGTATAGGTAGAGTAAGAGGAAAATTGATAGGTATTAAAAGCAATCTGGAAAAGGCTCGTGAGCCAGCTGTTGAAATTGATTTAAAAGATATTGCAAGTATTTTAATGAGAATTTTGCATCCACAGTCACATGATGATACATCTAAGCCTTTGTATAAAAAAGAGTTACAAGATGCTATAAAAACCGTTAGACAAATTCGTGACTCACTCAATAACATGAGCGAATAAAGGATGAAACATGTCATTTGAAGAAGAAAACCACAGTATAGAGTATAAAAGTTTAGATAAAACAGTAGGCGGTAAAAAGTTAAAAGAGTTAGCCCGTGAATGTGTCTGTTTTGCAAATGCTCAGGGTGGGACTATCTTCATCGGACTTGATGACAAAACAAAAGAGCCTCCTAAAACGCAGAAAATATCTCAAGATAAAATCAATGCAACACTCAAAGCCTTGCGAGGATTTACAAATAGTGTTGGTTTGGCTGAGCCTGAACACCTTATACATGACAATGGAGGCGAGTATTTTTCTTTTCGAGTGCTTCCATCACTAAAAACTGTGGCTATGACATCTGATGGGAAAGTTGGTATTCGCATAGGTGAAGAGTGTGTGCCTGTAGATTCTCAAAGTCTCACGCAGCTTGTTTCTGAAAAGGGAGACTTTCAATGGGAGCTTGTTACACATTCGCGCATTCGAGTTGAGAACCTCCCTTTAGAAAATATTCAAAAATTTATTACAGATATTCGGGCTTCAGATAAGGTTTCGGAATTTATGAAACAGCTTGATGAAAACTCTCTGTTAGAACATTTTAGACTTGTAGATGATGGTATGGTTACAAATCTTGGTCTGCTTTGGCTTGGTAATCCTCTGCAGCGTTCCAAGATTAGTTACCCTATAACGGTGCAATACATAGTTTATGATAAAAATGAAGAAAAAGTTCGTAAAGAGGAGTGGCATTTTAATGAGCTTAATCCTAAAGAACTTCTGCTTGATATTGAAAGTAAAGCAACAGAATTGAAATACTTTTATGAACTGCCAAAAGGACTTTTTAGAGAAAAAATTAGACAGTATCATCCAGCTGTTATAAGAGAACTTTTGGTCAATGCTTTTGTGCATCAGTCGTTTACAATATCAGGTGATATTTTTATTCGTGTTTATACCGACAGAGTCGAGATAATGAACCCCGGTGGGCTTCCATTAGGTATTACAAAGCAAAATATTCTTCATCATTCTCGTCGTAAAAATCCACATCTCATAGATGTCTTTAAAGCTTTAGGGTTAATGGAAGGAGAGGGTTCAGGGTATGATCTTATCTATGAAAAATTAAGTTTAGATGCAAAAGAGTACCCTGAAATAGAAAATGACATTGATTATGTGAAAGTAACTATATTTTCAACAATTATCTCTCAAGATGTGTTAAAGCTTTTGGATTATGCGCTTTCACATTTTGAATTGACACAAAAAGAGATAATTACTTTAGGCATCATTGTAAGAGAGAAAAAAGTGAGTGCTGTAGCATTAGCAAAATTTTTACAGCTTGGTGATGAGGGGCGTTTAAGAAGCTGGGTAAATTCTTTGCTTGAGAAAAACATACTCATAACACAGGGAAAAACAAAAGGATTGACTTATTTGATAAATCATGAGTTTTTAAGTGCAGTTGAACAAAATATAAAACCATCACTTAAAACCTTAGAACCACATGCGCTTAAGGCATTGATTTACGAAGATTTAAAAATTCATCCAAATAGTTCAAAATCTGATATTAGTTCACGACTTCCGGATATTGAGCTCAAAGATATTCAAAAAATTCTTTATGAGGGTGTAAAAAATGAAGAATTGTTAAAAGAAGGTGGAAATAAAAATAGAACTTATTTACTGGCAAATAAAAAATAAAATAAAAATAAAAATAAAAATAAATTTTGGAACAGTCCCTGAAATAGGAGATATTTTTATTTTTTATTTCTAAATATAATAGATAATTTAATAAAAAAATATTTATAAAACTTATCATAAGAATATTTTAGATAAAATAACTACAATTATGCCAAAATGGCAATGGAGTATTAAAT
>CAZDEM010000242.1:0-2576 GCA_964504315.1 uncultured Sulfurimonas sp. | reverse complement strand
ATTGTAGATATAGTAGAAATGTCACCGTTTGCAGTACCAAGTGAGAGACTGAGTGAGCTTGCTGTATTTTTGGCATCTTGGTAAAGACGTTCCTGCACGGATTTGTTTGCGCTCTCAAAGTTAAGCATCATAACAAGTGTGAGTATGATGAGTAAGAAAATGGAGAGCATAATGGTTATTTGTTTAAAGAGTGTCATATCAGATTCCTTTTCATGTGCTGTATAAGTGTATCCCATTTGTTATGTACCTGTTGGTTTTGAACCTTTTTTCCGGCACCTCTGCCTGAAATTTTATACAATTCCTCGCCGTTGAAGTTATATACAGGAGTTAAGTCTTTTCTTTGTGAAGCGGGAAATATCTTCTGGTTGTTATTGTCTAAAACAAGCGGTTCGCTTCTAGCTGTTTTGTAATATGTTAAAACCATATGAGCTGCTTTAAATTTACTTGAACGGACATAAGTAAAGAACATTTTTTTAGAACTGATGCCCAAGTACCGCAGAGCAAAATACTTTGCTATAACGTAATCTTCACAGTCCCCTTTATCTTTGCCTAAAAACTGTGAAGGTGTCGCCCAGTAATCCATTTTGTGATACACCTGCCAGTCAGATGCATATTTTACACCATTGTAAAACTGATTAACTACATCAAGTTTTTCTTCTTCACTTTTGTTCTTGTTTTCTTGAAGCAATTGGTTTAAGTATTCAAATCTTTGCTTTGCAAAGTAATTATACTTTTTTTCAATCTTTGCAATTGTTTCATTGGCTACATAAAGTTCTTGAGCACAAAGGTAAGAAAATGACATTAATAATATAAAAAAATATCTTATTAAAAAACTCATAATTTCATTATACATAAATTATATTTGCTTTTTAGTAAAGTCGTCTTTTAAAAGTCTCTATAACATATTTTGTTATACTTAATTATATTTCAATACTAAAGTACTATTTACAGAGGCAAATCTGTTGTGTTATCATTACTTATAATTAAATAAAGGCGGAGGTGTGAGATGGCTACAGCAAAAATTATTGGGACGATTGAAGTTGCCCTAGACGGTGTGAAAATTTTGGGTGTGGATGGCACAGTAAGGGACGCAGTGTATGGTGGTTCTTTATATGAAGGCGAACAGATCATCAGTACAAATCCAGAAGCTCTTTTTCAAGTGAAGTATGTAGACTTGGCAGAGCCTGCTGCTTATGAAGGTGTTTTTAGAGTGCTCGCTGATGGCTCAGTTATTACGGGCAGTGATGTGATGGACAGCATTGTGAGTGATAAGAATCTTGCTGATATCTTTCAAACAGCAGCAGGTGAGGGTGATGTAGCTGAAAGCTCTGGCTATTTCCCTTCAGATGTTGTTGCCGAATCTCATGTACTCGGTTTTGGTAGAGATAGCAGTGGACCGTTAGGAGGAACGGGGAGTAATGTAAATGTACTCTCAGAATCTTCTGATACTCTAAATAATAATGCCCCTGAAGTTGGGGATGTCGCTATTTCTGCGACAGAAGATATCCCATCAAATATTACAGGACAAATACCTGGTTCTGATGCAGACGGGAATGCTTTTACATACCATATAGTTGATGGACTCGCACCGGGAGAAGGTAGCATAACCTTAAACCCTGATGGAAGTTTTATATACAATGTGGGAACAGATTTTCAGTATTTGGCTCAAGGTGAAACTACACAGGTAACATTTACTTATCAAGCTTCTGAGGTACCGGGATCTCCTCCAACAAATGCAGGCCCTTTTGACAGTAATATTGGAACAATGACAATTACTGTAACTGGTACAAATGATCAGCCTGTAGTGAGTGATATTAATGCTAACAGTGTTGGTGACTTACCTGGTGATATTGTCTCTACACAAGAGGGTGAAGGTGGTGTAGTAACAGTTGCAAGTGGTAATATTGTTCAAATAGGGGATCAGCTTCCTGATGATGGTTATGAAGGCCCAGAGCTCAGAACAATGGTGCAGCAAGAAAACGGTGGCAGTATAGATTATTGGCACTTTACTTATGGTGGGGGTCCTTTAACTATAGATATGTTGACGGAGTATGGACAGAGTAATGAATTTGTAGATGTAAATGGGGATGGTAGTCAGTCTGCACTGGATTCATACATATATCTTTACCGTGATTCAGGGGTATTTGATAATTCTTCTCGTGTAGGTTCAAACGATGACTCTGATGTCAATCATGATGGTGACAGACTAGATGATGGTGAAGCAGATGGTTCGACACACTCCTATGATTCTTATTTGGATTTTAATGATCTACCTGCAGGAGATTATGTACTTGTTGTTGGCGGATATTATTTGGGTGAGGATGCTATACAAAATGGAATTAATCCAGACAGCTCATACGAAGGTCCATATCAGATAACCTTTACAAGTGAAAGTCCTTTAGTCTTTAATGGCGGTTCAACAAGCACTCAAGTGGTATATGAAACATACGATAACGATGCTTACCAAAATGGAGCAGATGATACGCAAGATGATACATCTAATGTTTTTATTGGATCCCTTGCTACTGTTCAAGATGTAGATATTATAGATACGCATACCTATCATCTTGTAGCTA
>CAZDEM010000241.1:0-2601 GCA_964504315.1 uncultured Sulfurimonas sp. | reverse complement strand
GCCTTCATCTGTGATTTGTATTACCATATATGCAGAAGCGTAATTGTGAACTTTATATATTTTAACTGTTATTATTTTATTGCAGTTTTTTTCAAATTTTAAAAGTGTTTCAAAATAGATATCATCTGCCAGAAGTTTGTGTTTTGTATCAGCATCTATCCCTAAATTTCCATGTTCATATGCATTCATAAAAAGTTCATTAAAAGCTATACTGCTGCACTTATCCTCACAAAAACTTAAATACCATTCACTTGCTTCATCTATAGCGTCTAAACTTGTTTCAAATTTTTTTTCACACATTAAGGTATCTTTATTCAACTCTAATCTATTAATAAATATAAAAGTAAAATCATCTTCTTGTATTGCAATTTTATTTAAAATATTCTCTTTCATTTCTTCTCTGGTAAATGAGATACGAAAATCATTTTCAATAAAATGACTATAAGGCAAGCCCTCATTCGTGCAGCTTTCAACAATACCGTCACTGTAAAAAAGAAACTTATGAATGTTTTGTACGACCCAGGTGTCTATATTATAAGTAAGCGTCCATTTACTCATCGGAGGGTTATTTGATTTAATTTTTATAACTTGATGCTTATTGTCTTCAAGTAAAAACGGCGGCATTGAAAATTTTGCATAATCTAACTGAGAAAAGTAGGTATCAAATAAAATATAATCAATAGACAAAGCTTCTTCATCGAGTAAAATAGGCTTCATAAAATCCATAGACTCTTTAATCAGAATGTCAAGACTGAAGCTGTCATACTCTATCATTTTATCTATAATATGATTGATGAAAATAGTGACGGTCATTGCTGTTAAAGAGGCAGAAATTCCTTTACCCATACCGTCAACAAGTAAGTAAAATGTTCTATGATCATCAATAACTCTTGCAGTATACGCATCCCCACTGAGTGTATCTAAGGGCTGATAAAAAAAATCAACAAGAGAAATATCCTTGGAATCGATCATCTTGTAGTAGAAATCATTTCTCAAAATATTGAGTTCTTTTTGAAAAGCTAACTCTTCTTGATAAGTTGAATAGCCCTCTTCTTTTTCCAGAACTCTCATCTTTTGATTATCTGGCACGCTCAAAAGTCTCGTTATATTTTAAACTTGCTAAGTTCAGCTTGTAAAATATCCGAATCTTCCGATAAAGTAATAACAACCGTATCTACAGAAGTTCTTAATCCATTGTTTTTCGTTGAAATCTCTATAATTTCATTCATAATGGCAACTAAATCTTTTGTTTTTGTTGCTATGTATATACTTTGATGCATTACTTCTGAGGACTTGTCTTTGGTTTGAAGCAGCTTATCTTTTGTATCACTGGATGAGGCTATAAGTTCTTGGGCAGATTCAGAAATTTTCTTCATACTTTTTGACGTATCATCTGTTTCTTCGGCAATCTCTACAACATTTTGGGTAATCAGGTTTACATTTGCACTTATTTCACTTAATGACTTCTGAGTTCTCTCAGCCAGTTTTCGTACTTCATCTGCAACAACCGCAAAACCACGGCCGTGCTCACCTGCCCGCGCTGCTTCTATAGCGGCATTAAGAGCAAGGAGGTTTGTCTGGTCTGCTATATCTGAAATTATCTCAAGTACATCTTTAATATTTTTAGCCTGCTCAGTTAAAGAAGCAACTTTTTCAACCAGCTCCTGCTGCTGCTGATTACCATTTTCAATAGAATCAACCACTGAACTAAGCTTGATCTCAAAATTATCAAGTACCTTAAAAGTACTATCTAAATCTTCGGTTACGTTCACTGTCGCCTCTTCCACAGAATTTGATCTGGCCCCAACATCTGCAATCAACTCATTTACAGCTGAAATTTTACCACCCTCTACTTCGCTGTTTTCTTTTAATATTTTCACAACGTCATTTAATCTTTCAGATTCTTCCTGAGTTCGAGTAGATACATCTCTTACATTATATACTGTCTCTTTAAATGCCATAATCATGACCTGCAATGCTTTAGAAATTTGAGAAATTTCATCATCACCTTCCACAACAATATTACATGTAAGGTCAAGTTCACTCGATACACACTCGATTTTTTCCAAAGAACTTCTCACACTTTTGTTGACACCCCTGCTTATGAGCATAATAATAATAAAAATAATAATTGCAAAGGAGATGTAACCTACAAGTGTAATCATTGTAGTTGTTTTATACTCTGATTCTATTTTTGCTAAAATTGCATCATTATTTTTTGCAAGTTTATCATCGACTTTTTTGAGTAAGTTTATCTTTTTTGTAATTGTTTTAAACCACATAACACTGTCAACACCAAAACTGCCATTATTCGCTTTGGCTTTGGCTGTCTCTCTCATTTTGTTAACTTCATCTACTACAGGAGAACTCATCGTAGTTGTATAGAGTTGTTTTGCTTTGTCTGTAGCCATACTCAAAAAAGCATCAATATATGCATTTTGCTCTGCTATAAGTGTAATGAATTTTGTATACATTCCAGGAGTAAACTTATCGGCTGCAAATGTCGCACTCAGTACCGCGCGCTCTATGCCGGCTCTCTCTTTTGATTTTAAAAAGTTTGTATAAGAGTCTAATGCTTTTACCAGCTCAGGAGTATTTGCT
>CAZDEM010000240.1:0-2617 GCA_964504315.1 uncultured Sulfurimonas sp. | reverse complement strand
CATGTAAGGTATTCCGCCTTTGTTTCAACACCTTCGGCTATAACCTTTATACCAAGCTCAATGGCAAGATGTGTGATGCTTCGAACCATCATTTTTTTCTTCATATTTTTTTCAAGATCCTGAAGAAAGAACCTGTCTATTTTTATGATGTCGGGAGTAGAATCGTAAAGGAGCTTATATCCTGAATAACCGACACCAAAATCATCAATAGCGATAGAAAAATCTTCACTTTTATAATGTTGAAGTATTTTTTCAAGGTCAAATTCACCAGAAATTTCATGTCTTTCAGAAATTTCAAAACAGATATTTTCTTTTTTTATGTTGAGTTTTTTGAGGATTTTTGTTGTATTTCCGGTAGAGAAATTATCCATAGAAAGGAGCCTGTTATCCAGATTATAGAAGAGTTTTATATTTTTATAATTGTGTATATGTGTATATTTTTTAAAAGCTTTTTCTCTTAGTGCTAAATCAAAGGAGTAGAGCAGTTTTTCTTTATAAACAGTATCAAAGAGTGAAAAAATAGACTTAAATCCGACATCCTGAAAATTTCTCAGCAGTGCTTCAACTCCGTAAATTTTACCGGTATGAATATTAATAATTGGCTGAAAAGCTACATCTAAAATTTCGAGATTTTTTTTCCATTGTTGTGTGAGTTCTATATTCATTCGCTTATATACCTCTGCTTTTGGGATTTTTTTATTTTTGCAACATCTACTACGATGAAACTGTCTATACAATTTGAAAAGTTATAGTCTCTGTTGTAGGCGCAAAATTTTACGCCGCCTTCATCACAAAGGTCGGCATATTGCTTATAGAGAGTCGGTACGTTGGTATTTATACTGGCAAGTGCTTTTTTGAGTGTTTTGAAGTTCTCTTTATACTCTGGCGCATTAAATTCTCTTTTGAGATTATTGATGAGTGTTTCATCTGTTTTAAAGTTATAGGGTATTTTTGCATTCACCAGATTTTGTGCATCTCTAAAGTTTGCATCATAAAAATATAAAATCATATCTTTGGCTACCTTGGTATAGCTTTCACTCAATGAAACCGGACCGTACATGTAACGTATATGAGGGTTATTTTTCAAATAAGCGCCTATGCCGTACCACAGATAATCAAGGGCGCGGGAACCCCAGTATTTTGGCTGGACAAAACTTCTGCCGAGCTCTATAGCATCGTCAAGATAGGGCAGGAATGATTCATTGTAGTCAAAGAGCGTAGTTGTGTAAAGAGCATTGACTCCAAGTTTTTGCATAATCTCTGTACATTCTGCTATACGGTAAGCACCGACTATTTCAAGATCTTCATCATCCCAAAGTATGATATGTTTATAGTATCTGTCATATTTATCAATATCTCTTTTTTTGTTAATCCCCTCACCGACTTTTCTAAAAGAGAGTTCTCTGAGTCTGCCGATTTCATTGATAACAATAGAATTATTGTCATCATCTGTGTATAAATAAATTTTTTTCCCGTCTTTAGTTTGTCCGAGAAGCTGTGAAGATTTTAACTCTCTTTTTATGTCACGTCTGTCTTCGGGATGAGCAATAGGTTTTTGGGTAATAAAATAGCTTTGATTCTCTTTGAGTGCATAAAGATGTTTTTTGTAGAGTTTAATGAGTCTCTCTTTTTGTATCCCTTTTGGCAAAATATTTTCATAAGGTATAAGTTCACCTACAATGATTTGAATAGATTTGTTTTTTTGCTTAAACATTTCATGTGAGAGGAGCAGGGCTGCAAGTTTTTTGTTCAGCGCAGAAACAGAGTAAAAAGTCTTAGAGTTTTTCCCTCCTATTAATACCGGCAGTATCGGTGCATTGCCTTTTTTGGCAAATTTTAAAAATCCTTTATGCCAGATTTTGTCCTTTATGCCTTTAGGGGTTGCTCTACTTACTTCACCTGAGGGAAATATAATGACGGCTTCTTCTGCATCAAGTGCTGCATATACCTGTGCAATTGCTTCTTTTTTTTGTCGTGATTTAAAGTTGTTTATATTGATTAAAAGGTTTTTTATGGGAGTTATCACCTCTAAAAAATCATTGGCAACGACTTTTATATCTTTTCTGACATTGCTGATGAGTTTTATTAGCGCGAGTGCATCCAAAGAACCCAACGGATGATTTGCAATGATAATGACACGTCCCGAAGCAGGAATATTTTGTGTGTCATTATCTGAGACTAAAAAATTAAAGTTGAGGTGTTGGAGTGCTTCATCTATGAATTCAAAACTTCCCAGATGTTTGTTGTTTTGTATAAATTCATTGATTTGTGCCTCATGTACAACAGAATCCGCAAATTTTGAAATTGCGTTTTTCATAATTTTGTTGTTTTGCAGTTTAGGATACTTTTTTGTAATCATTTTTTCAACATCAATCATATGTGCTCTTTTGTATTGGCATTAAAAAATTATAGTGAAGGGAGATTACGATGAGGTTACATTTGTTTCTTTGCCTTGTGTCTCTTTTTTTGTCTTAGCAAAACCTGCACCTTTTTTTGTTTTTGCCTGTAACTCTAAACTTTCAACCTTATGTTTGTAATCAATATTTTTATTATGCATTACAGCAAAGCATTTGGCTATAACGGCAATGGTATTTGGAACTTCTCCTTTTTTTTTATA
>CAZDEM010000239.1:0-2622 GCA_964504315.1 uncultured Sulfurimonas sp. | reverse complement strand
TGAAATTTACAAAAATGAGTTTGGTGGCTGCGCTACTAATAGGTTCAAGTGCATTTGCAATTGATAATGTTAAAGTTAGTGGTGATGCAGATCTGTTTTATGCTACACAAGATAATGGAAGTGATTCTTTATTTAATAAAGATGCAAGTGCTGCTGATGCTGCATTGAACTTAAATGTAAGTGCTGATTTAGTAAAAAATTCTGTAGTAGCTATTAGTGCAGGTGCTGGTTATACTGTGCTTTCTACTCTTGGTTTAGAGAATAATCTTGTTAGTGGTGTATGGGGCGGTGCTCATGGTGCAACAGCGAATGGTTCTAGCTTTGGTGCTAAAGTTGAAAATGCTAATTGGATGAATGAAGCATGGATTGCTGCTACTGCCGGGAAGACTACTGCTAAAATTGGTCGTATGGAATTAGATACTCCAATGGTATTTACTGAAAAATGGTCAATTGAAAAAAATACTTTTGAAGCAGCGGTTTTAATTAATCAAGATATTCCAGATACAACTTTAGTTGGTGCTTATGTTGGAAATGGTAATGGTACTGAAACTTTTGGACAAAATAATGTTTCAGGTCTTGGTGTTGCGGCTGTTGTAAATGGTCAAGGTAACTTTACTACTTTTGGAACTAATGGTGCATATGCAGTTGGTGCAATTAATAATTCATTTAAACCGTTAACTGTTCAAGCATGGTATTTCCAATTAACACAATTAGCTTCTGCTTATTGGTTACAAGCTGATTTAGATGCTAGTACTTTGGGTGTAAAAGGTCTTATTGCCGGTGCTCAATACTCTTCAGATAAACTTCTTAACGGTAGCACAAAATCTGATACAGTTTATGCACTAATGTTAGGGTATAAAATGAAAGATGTAGCGACTGTTAACGTTGCATATTCTGATGTAAATAAAGGTGGAGACCTTGGTTATGCTGGTTTTAATACTGCAACTTCAGCAGGAACTGCTCAATCAAAGCTTTATACTGAAGCATGGTGGAACTATGGTCGTGTTACTAAAACAGATACAAGTTCTTACAGTGTAAATGTTGCTGGTAATGTAGCTAGTGTTGATTTAATGGCACAATACACAAATGCTAATGATAAATCAGCTGCAAATAATGATATGAGTGAATTTACTCTAACAGCTGGTAAATCATTTGGTCCATTAGATGCAACATTAGCTTATATTTACTCAAATCTTAAAACACCTGCGAATACTACAGATGATGAAACAACAAATATGATTCCAGCATATTTAACATTAAACTTCTAGTCTAAACACTAAACTCGAAGTACAACTAATTCCCTCACGGGAGTTAGTCCCCTCTTTTTTAAAATTTCCAAAACAATTTCATAATCATCTTTTCTTTTATGTTATAATTTTTTATGCAAACACTTATTAAAAAACTCTCTTATATTATTTTTATGTTACTACTCATCTCTATCATCTCCTTTTTAGCAATCCACGCAGCACCGAACAGCTTTTTTGGCGCAGGTGAACTTAACCCGAACATGACAAAAGAGGCGATAGAAAAACTAAAAGCTGTTTATGGACTCGACAAGCCTCTTGTTGAACAATATTTTGATTGGGTTAAAAATATAGTCACACTTAATTTCGGTATCTCTTTTGTGAGCGGGCAGGATGTTAGTTCTGAAATACTTAAACGGCTTCCTATTACACTGTGGATGAATGCTATATCTCTTGTTTTTGTTTTTGTTTTGTCTTTGTACCTTGGTATAAAAGCGGCACTTTCCTATGAGAAAAAGAGTGATTATATTATTCGTCAAATCTCTTTGATCTCTTTTTCCATGCCTTCATTTTATCTGGCACTGCTTTTGATTATTTTGTTTTCTATTAAACTGGAATGGTTTCCTATAGCAGGGTTGCATTCTATTGAGCCAAAAGAGGGTTTTGCAAATTATATAGATATGGCATGGCATGTGACTTTGCCTGTTTTTGTTATGATATTTACAGGGCTTGGAAGCATGATTATATATGTACGTTCGCTGACTTTGGAAATACTCAAAAGTGATTATTACTTTTTTGCTCTCTCTCGGGGGCTGAAAGAAAAAGAGCTGTTGCGCTACTATATTTTACCCAACCTAATGCCACCAATTGTAACGCTGTTAGGACTTTCTTTGCCTGGGCTTATCGGCGGGAGTGTTATTTTGGAGTCTATTTTCGGTATAGAAGGAATGGGACAGTTATTTTACATATCGGCACTCTCAAGAGACTACCCTATAATTATGGGGATTTTAATGATAACGGCATTGCTGACGTTGTTGGGAAATATGCTCGCGGATTTATTGCTTTTGAAACTGAATCCATATATGAGCAGAGGGTAAAAAAGTTTGGAATGTTTTCGGAACCCAGACTTCAGTCTGGGCTGTGCGTCTTTGAAGCCTAAAGGGCGAAGCTAAAGCATCGCTTCCGAAGAGCAAGAACAGAGTTGGTTACATGTAAGCTTACAAGTCTTCTCGGAACCCAGACTTCAGTCTGGGCTGTGCGTCTTTGAAGCCTGAAAGGCGAAGCTAAAGCATCGCTTCCGAAAAGCAAGAACAGAGTTGGTTGCATGTAAGCTTACAAGTCTTCTCGGAACCCAGACTTCAGTCTGGGCTGTGCGTCT
>CAZDEM010000238.1:0-2634 GCA_964504315.1 uncultured Sulfurimonas sp. | reverse complement strand
GTTCATTGGTATCTGGCAGTATCATCTCCATAGCAGCACTCGGAGTCGGTGCTCGCAAATCTGCAACAAAATCACTGATAACCCAGTCTATTTCATGTCCCACTGCTGAAACGACAGGAGTTTTTGCATGAAATATGCCATCAGCAACACTCTCTTCATTAAAAGCCCATAAGTCTTCTATACTTCCGCCGCCGCGGCCTATGACTATAATATCATATTCTTTGGTATCGGCAATTTTTATGGCATTTGATATAGAAAAAGCAGCATTATCTCCCTGCACCAGCACATCATAAACATCAATTTCTATAAGTCTGTATCGGGAATTTGCTACTCGCAGCATATCTTGAAGTGCTGCTCCTGTTCCCGAAGTGATGAGTGCAATATGTGAAGGAAACTTAGGGAGTCCTTTTTTTCTCTCAGGGTTAAAATAGCCTTGGGAAGAGAGTTTTTGTTTAAGCTGCTCATATGCCAAAGCCAAAGCACCCTGTCCGGCAGGCTCTATAGAAAAACAGTTTATCTGATAGCTGCCGCGTGGTTTATAAAGTGTTATTGCTCCGTCAATGATGACTTTCATTCCCTCTTCAAGGCGAAATCTCAGTTTTGAAGCATTGCCCCGAAACATTACCGCACTTATAGCAGAAGAGCTGTCTTTTAAAGTAAAATAGATATGACCACTATTGTGAAAAGTGATTCGGGAGAGTTCCCCCTCTACAAATACACGTTCAAAAGTGCTTTCAAGAACAGTTTTTATCTGTTCATTGAGTGCGGATACACTGAGAGTGTTCATATGAGGCGTCTTACTTTTTTCGCGCTATCATTAAAGTAGAAATATCCATAGAAAAACTTTGCGTATGAAGCATTTCAAATCCTGCTTTTTCAAGCTCTTTTTGCATCCCCTGAATAGTCACGAAATTTTCTATGGAATCAGGCAGATATGTATATGCTGCCAAGTTTTTAGAAATTGCTCCTCCGACGTATGGAAGGATTTTATGCATATAAATATCACGTATTTTTTTGAGGATATTTTTATTTTCATCTTTCATAAATTCCAAAATCACGACCAGTCCGTCTTTTTTCAAAACACGGTTAAACTCATAAAAAGCCTCTTGACGCTCCATAACATTGCGGATTCCGTAAGTAATACTGAGTATGTCCGCATTTTCATTTTCAAGCGGAATCTCTGTTGCTTTGGATATATGATAATTAAAATCAGGAAATTTTTTACGGGCGACATCTACCATACCATTTGAGGGGTCAACACCAATAAGAGAGTTTACATGTAAACCCGCTTTTTGTGCCTGTTTTTTCCAATAACCCATCATATCACCGGTACCGCATGCAACATCAACGATTTTTTCTATATTTTCTTTGCCGTAGTAGTTAAAAGCCAAATCACAAGCTTTTTTTCTCCATGAAATATCTACACCCATACTCATTACACGGTTTGCAGTGTCATATGTAGGGGCGATATCATCAAACATTGATACAATATTTTCTTGTTTTTGTGCCTTTGCATTACTCATAATCTTCTATCCTTTTCATCCACATTATTATATCTTCCTCTTCTTTGTCCACATTTAAAATTTGGAATTTATCTTCAATGTTTTTAAATCCATCATACCCGCCAAGAGCAGGGGCAAGATAACAAAGATAATAATCTACAATATCACGGCTGAGTTCATACATTTTTGCACTTCCCTCAATCATAATGTTTTTATAGTCATTTATTCTTGAAAAATCACTCTCTATATATACTTTTCTGCTTTTTACATGAAAAAGAGGAATGGTAGTATCAAACTCTTTTTTTCGTGAGAGTATTAAAATATCAGGTGCTTTTCCTTTTACCAGCCGTGCATCGAGTGTCGGTCTGTCATGGCGGACGGTGTTGCCCCCGATAACAAGCAAGTCACATACATCACGCATGGCATGTACATTTTTTCTTGAATCGGCAGAACTTATTATACCTGCATCTGTTGTGCCGTTGAGTCTTTGTGCCCATTTAAAAAAAACAAACTTATCGCTCATAAACTTTTTAAACGGAAAAAGCAAATCTTCACACTTTTGCTGCTCTACATGTAACGCAACCCTGCAACCGCTTTTTTCTAAAATTATATTGCCCTGAGATGCATCGGTATTAAAATCTACTACACCTACAAAAACACTCTTGATTCCAAGTTGCGCTATTAAATTTGCGCATGAAGGAGTTTTTCCTACATGTGAACAGGGTTCCAAAGTAGAATATAGCGAACAGTTGTTAAAAATATTATTATGATTTTTTAATAAATAATTATGAATATCTGATGACGATTCAAGTTGTAAGATTTTTACATCTTGTGTAAGCTTATAGTATGCAGATTGAAGTGCATTGACTTCAGCATGAGGCTTTCCGGCTTTGTGATGCGCTTCAACCGCTAGAAGTTCACCATGTTCACCTCTTACGCTGCAGCCTACTGCAGGGTTTGGATATGTTAGACCTTGATACTTCCAAGCCTCGCTAATCGCGAGGTTCATATAAAAGTTATGATCTATTTCCATTCAAAGTAGGTTTTTGCTTTTTTCACAGCATTAAAATCAACTTCGTGTATTTGTCCCTCTTTTTCTACAAAAAGTTTATTCCCCTCAACTTTAACGAGT
>CAZDEM010000237.1:0-2645 GCA_964504315.1 uncultured Sulfurimonas sp. | reverse complement strand
CGATTATCAATACTGTCATAATACGCCAACTCATTTGAAGCTTTCTCTCCTGAAACTCTTTTATACACATAAATAGATTTTACTCTAGGGTCTTTTATACTCTTCCACTCAAAGGCTATTGTTTTCATATCGCGCATAATTCCATTTTTTGTCAATGTAACCACCGGCAATGTAGAATCTATAACAACCTTTTTCTTTGGTAGAGGGTTAATTCCTTGACAACCACTAAGAATCAGCAGTGAAACTGCGCATAATGTACTCAGGCTCAATAACTTCATTTAAAATCTCCGTATCAAATTTTTTATAAACTGTTTCTCGCATTATATCATCAAATTCCGCCTTAAAGGTTACTTTTTCCTTTGTGGTCGGATGAATAAAGTAAATCATGTAAGCATGTAGCAAAATACGTTCCGAATTCTCCTGTTTTGGGCTTAGTCCATAGATGTGGTCTCCCAAAATATGACGGTTCATACTCTCTAAATGCACCCTGATTTGATGTGTTCTTCCGGTAAAGAGTTTACAAGCTATAAGTTGCGTATGCTCATCTTCACTCAAAGCCAGATGTTTAAACATTGTTTTAGCATATTTGCCGTGTTCTAGTCCACAAGCCATTTTTAATCGGTTATGAGAACTTCTGCCTATATTTGATTCAACGACTGTGATATCTTCTTTTAAAGGCGGAACAATAACAGCTATGTAGTAACGCCCCATACTTTTGTCCTGAAGCTGTTTTGACAAAAACTCATGTGCCTCATTGTTTTTTGCCACAACCATTGTTCCGCTTGTCCCTTTGTCGAGACGATGGACAATACCATGGCGTTCTTCTCCGCTGATAGTCGAGAGTCTGATGCCTTTATGTTTGAGCCAGTCAACCAATGTAGCCTCTTTAACGCTCGGTGCCGGATGCACTGTCACTCCGCTTGGTTTGTTTATAACCAAAACATCATCATCTTCATACAAAATTTCAACATCAAAGTCTACATCGAGAGCTTTTTCTTTTTTTGCTTCTGGAAATTCTACTTTGACAACCTGTCCGGCTTTGAGTTTTACACCCGGACGGGGAACTTTTTTGCCGTCTACAAAAACACATTCATGTTTAATCAGCCCCGCTATCTGTGAACGTGTTTGTCCAATTTGTGAAGTTAAAAACGTATCTAATCGTTCAGGGTTTTCGCATACATATTCTTGTGTGTTTATCATTCTTTACAGCCTTTATGATACAATCATAATAATTTTATTTTGGAGTTACAAACTTGTGGAGATTTGATAAGAGTATTTTATCACAATTTGACTTTTTTTCCATCATTCTTATCATTCCTTTGGTAATTATGTCGCATTGGCTCATCGGTGAAGCGGTTCCTGCTCTTGCTGACAAACAGCTTGCTTATGTCGGTGTTGCATTCATAGCTTTTTTGATTGTCTTTTTGTTGCCTATCAGACGTATGAGCTGGCTTATTCCTTTTATATACTGGGGAAATATCGCCCTGCTTTTAGCCGTTGAATTTTTCGGACACTCCCGACTTGGTGCGCAGCGATGGATAGATATACCTTTCATAAACGCAACCATACAGCCATCAGAATTTGTAAAACCGGCACTTATTTTGATGCTTGCATATCTTATACATAAAAATCCGCCGCCTCTGCAAGGCTATAGGCTCAAAGATTTCTTACGCATCAGTTTGTATATTTTACTCCCTTTTGTTCTCATCGCAAAAGAACCGGACTTGGGAACGGCACTTGTTTTGCTGCTTATAGGTTATGGAGTTCTGTTTTATGTGGGAGTTTACTGGAAAATAGTGGCAGCCATTGTTGCAGGTATTTTGATTTTATCGCCGCTTGCCTACAAATTTATGCTGCATGATTATCAAAAAACAAGAATCACAGACTTTTTAAGCGAAAAACCTTCTTATCATGTACAGCAATCCATTATAGCCATAGGCTCAGGAGGATGGACAGGTAAAGACAAAGAAGATGCAACACAAACACAAATGAAATTTCTGCCTATTGCCACAAGTGATTTTATTTTTGCTTTTGTGGTAGAGCGAACAGGGTTTTTAGGAGCTTTGGCGCTCATTTTACTCTATGCCATGCTTATATTGCATCTACTTAGTTTAAGTATATTTAACAACGACTACTACATAAAAGTAGTCACCGTCGCCATCTCGTTTATGATTTTCATATATATGGGGGTCAATATAGCCATGACCATAGGCTATGCCCCCGTCGTAGGCGTACCCCTGCCGATGTTTTCATACGGAGGGAGCAGCTTTTTAAATTTTATGGTACTTTTTGCCATCATGCAAAACCTCATCACATTCAGATATAAAGATATGTATGACAAAAGTGGAACAAAAAGTTTTGTCTAAAAAGTTTCTACAGTTTTCCTCTAAATGCCTCATCTAAAATGGAAGCTTTGAGGGCTTTTAAATTGTCCATCTTCTCTTTTTGCACTTCTTTTACTCTCTTTACATGTAAAGAAATTTTGTCTAGGTAGTTTACTGTTTTTTGTTGAATTTTTAGGGGTGGATTAACCATCTCTATTTGCAATAAATGTGTTTTAGCTAAACTAGGCAACGTTGTAGATTTATTTAAATCCAAGAAATTAAAATGCTTAGAAAAATAAAATAAAAACATCGGTAATAATT
>CAZDEM010000236.1:0-2717 GCA_964504315.1 uncultured Sulfurimonas sp. | reverse complement strand
CTAATAAGGCGATAGAAGCTATTGCAAAAAAAGACGACAAACTTCTCGAGCATGTTTTTGATGAAACAAAAGCCCTCAAAAAAGAGATTCAGATGCTAAAAAAGTCTGTTTATCAAGATGAACTCACACATACTTATAATAGAAAATGGCTGAATGACACATACCTAGACAGTGAAGGTGAAAACTTTTTAAATAATGGTACTTTAGCTATTATTGATTTAAATTATTTTAAACAGATCAATGATACTTACGGACATATTATAGGGGACAAGGTTTTAATTTTTATAACAAATACACTCAAAACACTCAAAGTCCCGGTTATACGTTACGGCGGTGATGAGTTTATAGTTCTTTTTGGACCCAAAACCACACAAAGAGAAGCAACAGAATTTTTAGATTCAATCAGAGACAATGTATTGTCAAAAAAACTCAAAGCTCAAAACAATTTGTTTAGAGTCAGTTTTTCTTTTGGTGTCACTACTTTTGGCACCAATGAAGGATTTATGCAAGTCGTAGAAAAAGCAGACAAAGCCATGTATCAAGATAAAATAAAGATAAAAAAGAAAGTAACAGGAATCTAAGCCAATCCTCACCTCACTTTCGATATAATCGCGCAATTTTAATTAGATAATTTAAGGTGCGCTATATGTCAGACAACAAAGATAATCCACAAGAAACAGAAAACAGATACTATAAAATGTGAGAAGAGAGAAAATACTTTGAAATAGACGGCAATAAAGCCATACAAGAAGAAGATAAAAACTTCTCTATTATGATGCCGCCTCCAAATGTTACAGGCCGTTTGCATATTGGTCATGCACTTACGTTTACACTCCAAGATATTATCACCCGCTACAAACGTATGGATGGCTATAAAACGCTTTGGCAGCCCGGAACTGACCATGCAGGGATTGCTACACAAAATGTTGTAGAAAAGCAACTTTTAGAACAAGGCATTACAAAAGAAGAGATAGGACGCGAGGCATTTTTAGAAAAAGTCTGGGCATGGAAAGAGGAATCTGCAGGAATAATGACCGAGCAGCTACGCCATATGGGAGTAAGTCCTGCATGGGAGAGAGAGCGTTTTACTATGGATGCAGGGCTCCAAAAATCAGTAAAAGAGGCTTTTGTTCATCTTTACAATGAAGGTTTAATCGTTCGCGGAAATTATATGGTGAACTGGTGTACACATGATGGCGCTCTCTCCGACATCGAAGTCGAGCACGAAGAAGAAAACGGGAAGTTTTACCATATGCTTTATCATTTCGCAGACGGCAGCGGCAGCGTGGAAGTAGCGACAACAAGACCTGAAACATATTTTGGTGATACAGCCGTTATGGTGCATCCCCAAGACGAACGTTACAAAGATATCATAGGCAAAGAGGTAAAACTTCCTCTACTTGAGCGAACAGTAAAAATCATTGCAGACGAGCATGTTGATATGGACTTTGGAACAGGTGTCGTAAAAGTCACTCCTGCACATGACCAAAATGACTACGAAGTCGGTAAACGCCATGATTTGGAATTTATCACTGTTTTTGATGAAAAAGGTATTTTAAACGACTATGCCGGAGAATTTAAAGGTATGGAGCGTCTTGAAGCCAGAGAACCTATTGTAAAAAGGCTTCAAGAAGAGGGCTACATTGTTAAACTCGAAGACCATAAACATCAGGTAGGACACTGTTACAGATGTCACAATGTCGTCGAACCTTATATCTCAAGACAATGGTTCGTCCGCAAAGAAGTAGCAGACAAATCAATCCAAAAAACAAATGCCGGCGAAGCAAAATTCTTCCCTCCGCACTGGATCAACTCTTATAACTCTTGGATGGGTGACCTGCGTGACTGGTGTATTTCACGTCAACTTTGGTGGGGACATCAGATTCCTGTCTTTTACTGCGGTGATTGCGACCATGAATGGGCGACAGAAAATGAAAACCCTGCAGAGTGTCCAAAATGTGCTTCAAAAAATATTGCACAAGACCCTGATGTACTAGACACCTGGTTTAGTTCTGCACTGTGGCCATTTTCAACATTAGGCTGGGGGCACGGTGATACTGAAATGGACAAACTTTTCAAGTCAGAGGATATGAAAGATTTTTATCCGAATTCTCTGCTTATTACAGGTTTTGACATCCTTTTCTTCTGGGTTGCAAGAATGATGATGATGGGTGAACATTTTAACGGAGAACTGCCGTTTAATCACATCTATCTTCACGCACTCGTTCGTGATGAACATGGAAACAAAATGAGTAAATCACGCGGTAATGTTATCGATCCGCTGGATATGGTGAACAAATACTCAGCTGATATTTTACGCTTTACACTTGCTATCTCTGCCGCTCAAGGACGTGATATAAGAATGAGTCAGGAAAAACTTGAACAAAACCGTAACTTTACGAACAAACTCTACAATGCAAGTAAATACCTGCAGATGAATGTAGATACTTTCCCTGATATGAACGGTTTTTGTATCAATACGGACTTAGGACGCTATATGATGAGCCGTCTGAATTTTGCTACAAAAGAGGTACGCGCTTACCTTGATGAGTACAAATTCAATGATGCAGCACTTACAATGTACCGCTTTTTATGGAATGAATTTTGTGACTGGGGAATTGAACTCTCAAAAGCCGACAAAGCGTCAATCGTAGAACTTGGAGCAATTTTCAAAGAGGCTATGAAACTCCTGCATCCTTTTATGCCATTTATTACAG
>CAZDEM010000235.1:0-2720 GCA_964504315.1 uncultured Sulfurimonas sp. | reverse complement strand
GGTAAAAAGCAGTTTTTAACATATTATCTTATAGCAGCGCATCCTGGATGTGAAGAAAAAGATATGCATGAGCTCAAGCGTTTTACAACGGAGGAACTGCAGATGAACCCTGAACAGGCTCAGGTCTTTACGCCGACCCCTTCGACCTATTCGGCGGTAATGTATTACACTGAGTTAGACCCTAAAACACGCAAAAAAATATTTGTAGAAAAAGATATGAAAAGAAAAGAGAAACAAAAACAGATAGTTGTGAAAAAAGATAATTTCTGTTCAGGATTTGCTTCTTAATCTTTGCGGATGGATGTAGCAGTTAAAAATATATAATCTTTACCTGTAACGGTTACACGAAATCTTTTTTGCTGCAGATATTTTTTTGCGAAAATAACATCTTTATAGAGCAGTCCCATCTCCGAAAAAGCATAGTTTTTTACTCTTGCCCCGTATATCATCTCACCGTCTACCCAGCGGCAGTTTGGAAAGCCGAGTATCATGGCTCCCTCTTTTTTGAGCTGGTTTTGCACTATAGACATTAAAAGTTTGTTATATTCAAGGTTTGAGCTTTGCAGTGTTCCTATGCTTATGATGAGGTCAAATTCTCCTAAATTAAGAGAGTTTAACTCATTTATATCGGTTACATGTAAAGAAATATTGGGTATATTTTTAAATTTTTCTTTTGCTGCGGCTATGGCAGATTCACAGTAATCTATGCCGACAAGTTCCAAGTCATTAAAATTCTCTGCATAGGCTTTTATGGCTTCAAACTCATCACCGCTGTTAACACCAAGATTTAAAATGCGGACTCTTTTGTTTACATGTACGTTTTGTAGAGCTTGTATATAGCTATAAATAAAAGAGGCTTCTTCGTTTTTGTGAATTTGTCCGAAAATAGAGCCTTTTCCGTATTTCTCTTCTTTGTCTGTGATATTTTTGTGAAAGCTGCTCTCTTCGTCGAGTTTCTCATAACACATAACTATATAATACTCATCAACTATTTTAGGTGTGAGCATTCTGCATTTGAGTAAATGTGCTAAATCCATCCAGCTTTTATATCCTCTATAAATATGCTCTATACCGTTACATGTAACTACATTTCCATTATAAAGAGAAGATGCAGTGTCTGGATTAAGCACTTTAAATTCAATTGTCTCTTTTGGCTGCCGTGTGTTAAGGGTATTTTGTAGTATTTTTGTGATTTGTGTCATAGTTTGATAGGTAAAAGTTAACATGCTTGAATTATACACTAAATGATAAGAAACAACAAAAGAGAGATGTAAGTAAGAGGCACAAAAATTATGATATAATCACTTTATCTTATAATAAAAGGTCTTTTTGCATATGAGTGATAATATGAATTTTTATAATTTTATGCATAAACAAATCTTAATTGTTATCATATTATTCCTAGGTACGGGACCAGGCTATATATTAATGGGCTCTTTATACTCATCAATACTTATAGAGACATTATGGTTTATTCTTGTTGTTCTAGCTTCTTTTTGGGGGTATAAACTTTATAAAAAATACTCTTTAGATATGACGATAAGAGAGAAAAACAGATGGCTTATACATGTAAGATATTTTATGTTTGTTTATTTTTCTTTATGGACAGTTATTTTTTTGTATTATATTTCCAAGCATGATATTAGTCTGCATTATATTGCTATTGCGACACAGCTAGGCAGTGCTGTTGTGGCATCCACAGTTTTAGCCTCGCAAAAAAGACTTGTTATTATTACTGTCGCTTCTTTGATGCTACCTATTACAATATATCTTATGCTTATCGGGCAGACATATTCTTATCTCATCGCATTTTTTACTGTTGTGCTGACCCTGGTTCTCCTATATGCTGCAAAAAATACTTATGAATATCTGCTAAAGAGCAGGTTTCAGGCTTATCATGATTATTTGACAGGACTTGGCAACAGACGCTACTTTATAGAACATTTGGCTAGTTCAGTAAAAGAAAATAGAAATAAGTACATCTATCTGCTTTTAATAGATTTGGATTATTTTAAAACTATTAATGATACTTTGGGGCACGATGTAGGTGACAAACTCTTAATAGAAGTTTCCCAAAGGTTGACAGAATTATCATCTGCGCATCACAATATTGTTGCCAGATTGGGTGGAGATGAGTTTTGTATCTTAAGTGATGCGTTTGACACAAAAGAAGCATGCCTTGCTGAAGCAGAAGAGTTTTCAAACAAAATTTTAAAAAAGATAAAAGAGGCATATTTTATAGAAGACAGCAGTTTGCATATCAGTGCAAGTATCGGTGTAAGCATCATAAACAATCCTCAGCTTAATGCAAATGATTTTTTAAAAGAGGCTGACATTGCCATGTATGAGGCAAAGCACAATGGCAGGGATGATGTTATTATTTTTAATGATGAACTTTGCAGAGTTATTGAAGAGAAGCTTCAAATTGAAAGATTACTGCACTTTGCCATAGAAAAAAATGAAATATTTTTACAATACCAGCCCCAAACAACCTGCAAAAATAAGATTATCGGCTGTGAAGTCCTTGCCAGATGGAAAAGTGAACAATTCGGTATGGTTAGTCCTGAAGTATTTATTGCGGTTGCTGAGAGTATTGGTTACAGTATAGAACTGGACGAGTATATTTTGGAAGAATCTATAAAAACTTTGCAAAGATGGGAAAGTATACATATGGATCTGCACCAGTTGTATGTCAATATCAGCATGAGACAGCTTCTAAA
>CAZDEM010000234.1:0-2772 GCA_964504315.1 uncultured Sulfurimonas sp. | reverse complement strand
GGTTTATATGGAGCAAAATATTTAAAAGAAAATTATGATTTTTCTCCAAGTATTGATATTGTAGATGGTGGTACTTTAGGCTTTAAACTGATGCCGCTTTTACAAGAATATGATGAAGTTATTATTATTAATACTGCATCAGATGAGACAA
Source organism: uncultured Sulfurimonas sp. (assembly GCA_964504315.1). GTDB lineage: Bacteria > Campylobacterota > Campylobacteria > Campylobacterales > Sulfurimonadaceae > Sulfurimonas. Next base: position 2,621 of record CAZDEM010000234.1, on the reverse strand, counting down.
AAGAAGTGGGACAGATTTCGATTAAGACAACAGATGAGTTTTTAGATGGTGCTTTAATTAAAAAAACTGCAAATGAAGTTGAAATTGCTGAAATGTTACAGATATGCTCTATAACTGAGAATATGGCTCAAACAACAGTTATAAGTATTGTTCCTGAAGATATTATAGCGGTTGAAGTTTCCATAAGTGACACATTAATGAAAATATGGCCAATGTATATAGATACTGTAATTAAAAAATTGGAATCATTAGGTATAACTGCAATAAAAAAAGAAAAATATATTAGTTTACAACAGATATTAGAGATATTTGCAAACCCAAGTATTGAACATTCTCGAGGATTTTAAACTAATTATAAGACAGTTTTTACTAATATATGAATGTTCATTCATTTTAAGATTTATGAATGGGACTTATTTAATTTCTTATAATAGTGTAGGTTTAGTGCAATGATATTTTCCCTCTATAGATTCAAAGCTACTACACTATTTTTGCAGGTTCACTGAAATAATATCCCTGTGAATATTCTATATCAAGTTTCTCTACTATTTTTTGTATGGCTTCATTGTGAACAAACTCCGCAATACAAGGTATATTGCTTTGCTTTGCAAAAAAAGCGATACTTTTAGCAACATTGTAACTACGTGGATTGACATCCATATCTTTGATGTATTTTGCATCAATTTTAATAAAGTCAATGTTAAGTTCAAGTGTTCTTTCAAAATTAGAATATTCGGCACCAAAATCATCTATGGCTAATGAATATCCCTCTCCTTTAAGTTGTTCTAATTGTCGTATATTGTTTTTTTGTCCTGTGGCACTCACCCCTTCAAGAATTTCTAAAATAACACGTTGCGGTTTAATACCATATTGTTTGGATTTTTCATTGAGATAAATACATAAATAATGTCTGCTCAGATCATCTTCAGTAATATTGATTGAAAAAGAGTAATTATTTTTAGCCATAATTTTGAAACTTTTGTCAATCATTACTTTGGTTATATTTGGTAAAAATCCTGATAGTTGCGCTGTTTCTAAAAATTGATTTGGAGATATTATCTGACCATCATTTTCAATACGAGCCAGTACTTCAAATTTTGTAATTTTATTTGTTTTATTGTTCCAGATGCCTTGAAAATATGGAACAATTTTATCTTCCTCAAGTGCTTTACATAAGAGATTATGTGTTGACATAAAAGTTTCTCGTTTTGTATAATCAATGTTATCTATCTTTTCATAAAAAATATGGTATCTGTCTTTTCCATATTCTTTTGATTTTTTGAGTGCTAGAGCGCTGTTACGAATTATTTTATCTTTATCATAAGCAGCTCCATATGAAAATGAAATATTAAATGTAAGAGTATCAATTTGAACTGTATTATTGTGAAAATAGTTTTGAATTTGTTTGATTTTTTCTTCAAAGTCAATTTTTTCATCAAAAAGTAAGGCAAATTCATCAGAATATATATGATAAGCAGAGTGAGATTTAAAAGTTTCTTTTAGAATATCAGCTATTTTTATCAGTAATTTTTCTCCAAGTTCAAAACCGTAAGACATATTAATATAGCTGAAATTATTGATGTCTAACATTATAATAGAAAATGATTTTTTTGTTGTTATTATTTTTTCTAAGTAAGTACGGTTAAAAAGTTTAGTAAGTTTGTCATGATATGCTTGATATTGTATCTGTTTTAAGAGTGCATCTTTTGCTTCTTCTTCCTGGCGTAATTTCCTATTGGTTACATATTCACGAATATAAGATAACAGGAGTATAAGTATGACAAGCGATGTAATAAAGAAAATCGTTTCTTCATGTTGTTTTATCCATTTTTTAACTATTTCAGATTTCAGATTTGCATAATAACCGACTTCCAATCTTTGCATTAATTCTCTTACATTTTGATAATCATAAGGTACTGTCCAATGATAAATATAGTCTGAACTTTTTGTAATATTGCTGTCTTTGGAAAGTGATAAAAGTGCAAGAACAACTTTTTTGGCAAGATTATTATCAACATGTTTTGTTCGTGCAAAAGCCCATTCCGGATATAATTCAGAGCTGCAGATAAAAGGAAAATTTTCATGTATTTGTTGATGCAAAACAGTGATGTTTTTTAGGTCAATTTCTTTTTTTGATTGTAATTGTTCCAAAATGCCTGTTCGAACGATGCCTACATCCGCTTTATTGCTAAGTATGGCTTTGACAACATTTTCTTGTGTACCCAAGAAATCAACATCCTTTTCATTAATGGGAATATGATGATCTTTCAATTCGTTATAACCTATCAGCCAACCGCCAAATCCAAGTGGTGCCACAGCGGCTATGCGTGTGTTAGAATTTATTTGAGATATTTTTTTAATATTTGATTTTTTGGAGGCAAAAATTACTGAGCCGAATTGAGCAATATTATTTTGTTGTACTAAAGTGAGCATTTTAGAAGCACCTGCTGTTAATTCCAATTCAACATACATTGCAGGAGGGGAAATAATAAAATCAATTTTACCGGCTTTTACTTCTTTTTTTAAGTTGGGAAATTGAGTTGGAAGAAAAGGAACAAGTTTAAAATGATGTTCTGGAATTTTTTGATTTAAATAGCTGATAGTCGGCATCCAGTCTTTTT
>CAZDEM010000233.1:0-2790 GCA_964504315.1 uncultured Sulfurimonas sp. | reverse complement strand
ATGTCATAAACAGTGCTACAACGATAGCATAAGGAGCATTTTTTTTAAGCCATTGAATTTCTTTGCTAAGAGATGGTCCTGCCGCTACTAAAATAACAGGTTTATTGTTAAAAGGTGTATTTTCATAATGCTTGGAGACATCAAAAAATTTATACTCTTCTTCTATTGTGTTTAATACTTTTACATTTTTTAAAAGTAGTTTATTTTGTTGATAGGTCATATTTGATTGTGAAACAATAAATTTTTGAATAGAGGCTATTTTTTCTCTGTACTCTGGATAAAAAAGAGAGTATTTAATATAGTTGTTTCGTATGAAACTATTATGATAAAATTTATCAAATGTATTTTTAAAAGTGTCTTCATCTTCCATAATTGAAAAATATAATTCACTTCCTTTTGCTAAGAGTGAGTAGTCTGTTACAAAAAGAGATAGTCTGAAAATTTCTAAATTGTTTTCTATAATAAGATACATATAAGAGTTTATTTTTTTATCTATTGCATCGAGATGTACGCCTAACCCCACACCAAAAAAGATAAATTTATAGATTTGTTTCATAGTGCTTTTTTCTTTATCGATTAAGTTTGTAGCAAACTGGATAACTGGTGCAGTAAGAACAAATTGGGAAGCTGTAGGATCCTCACTGTTTGCAAGTTCAACAGCTTTAGGAGTAAAATTGTAATTATAAAATGTTTCTATGACACCTTCATTTTTTTTATAATTTATCTCTTTTGCAGCTTTTTTTGCAAGTTCTACACTTGAACTACCATAAAGATATTGACCAGAGTTTACATCTAATATATCAAAATAATCATTTTTATATTCTAAAGAATAATTCTCATTATATTGATTTGTAGCAATAGCATGAGAGAGTAAATCAATTTTTGTATAGAGTTCAGGAAAATTTTCTTGGAAAAATGATAAATTATTTTGATATGTTAGTGCTGCTTGTTCTTGTATTTTTTGCATAAAAATCCTTTTATGAGTTTAAGCATAAATTATGCCAATTAGACTACTAATTTATGAAAGGATTCCCATACTTATAACTTTATTTGGCTAGTTTATCATTAAAGCTAGATTTCTTATGTTTTCACTTTAATAAAAGTTCCACTTTTATTTGCTTTAGTAGCCGTATGTAGTAGTTTTAAGCCTAAAGAAGCATGATTTAGTCCATAGATATATTTAGTTAAGTATGGTTTGTTCATGTGAAATTTCTCCAAGGCAGTGGCAATATCATTGTAAATGTTAGCAAAACTTTCTATAAATCCGGCAGGATGCCCCGGTGTCATTCTGTTATAGAGGGTATTGGATGGCATATCTATATCACTTCCCCTATCAATAATTGTTTTTTGTCCTGTATTATAGGCAAACTCCAGTTGTTCTGGTGTCTCTTGATGCCAAGAAGCACTCGCCTTTCTACCATAAACTTCTACATGTAGACCATTACGGTTTCCTAATGCTGTTTTACTTAACCATAGGTTCCCACTGATGCCACTCTCATATTTTAGCAGCATATTTACATCATCTACCACATCATATTTTGAAAATTTGCTATAGTGAGCCATAACACTTGTAGGCTCTTCATGAAGTAGGAAATAGGCTAAATGGTGTAAGTGCGAACCCAAGTCTAAACTAATCATAGGAATAAACTCATCTTTTAAACGCCATTTTTGTGGATACTTTACACTTTTTGGAGGTCGCAAAAAGCTTTCTTGAGGCATTTTTAGGCGAATGTTTAAAATCTCTCCTAATTCACCTGTTGATATTTTATGACGTAGCTCGCGCAGCATAGGGTAACCACTATAGTTATTGGTTACAACTAAAAAATGCTTTGATGCATCATAAACTTTTTCTATTTTTTCCACATCTTGGAGTGAACTAACTAAAGGTTTTTCACAAATTATGGGAATATTTGCATGAAGTAAGTCTATAATCATTTCCGAATGAAGTGGTGTAGGAGTTAAGATAACAACTGCATCAATATTATTTTTTTCAAATTCTATCAAGGTCTTATAATCATCATAATAACGATTTATTTTCCATTTTTTTGCTGTTTCTTCATTAGTAGAAGGGTTTGTACTAAAAGTACCGGCTATAACTTCAAAATTTTTATCCATTTGAGATGCGATCAAGTGAGGATATCCAGCAATAGAGTCAATACTCCCACCTATAAATGCTAATTTATACATCATCACTCCTCTTGCTAATACAGTATAAAACAGTACTAAGACACATATCTTCATGTACTCGTATGTACATATCGTACGATGGCTCTATTTCTTGAATAAGAAGTGGTAATTCCCATAAATCTTCTGGTTTGTGATAAAGACAGATAGCAAGGTTTGGTTTGTACTTTTGTATTGTTTTTGCAGCACCTAAAAGAGCTTCTTTTTCGGCTCCCTCTATATCCATTTTGATAAAGTTTGGATTTGCGCTTAGAATGACACTATCAAGTGAAACTACAGGCACTTCAAGAGTAGACTTATCATTAAAGTTTGCGCTTGAATTGATTCCTGAGTTTGCAAATTTTAAAATAGAGTTTTTTGAGTAAACTCCAGCTGGATAAAGGAGAAAATTTGTTTGAGGGTAGTATATGCTGAGTTTATTTAAAGTTTTATCTAACTCTAGTAGGTTTTTTTTATCTGGTTCAAAAGAGATAGATGAGTTGACATAAGGGTGCTGCTTCATAAGCTCTTCCACGCTGTCCCCAGTATATGCTCCACAATCCACAAAATTGATTTTAGGTAAATTGTCTAAAATAGGTACATCAGAAGGGAAGTACTCTATACCAT
>CAZDEM010000232.1:0-2790 GCA_964504315.1 uncultured Sulfurimonas sp. | reverse complement strand
TACAGCAGGTAACAGAGGATACACTCAGTGTTTCTCTCTCTGTATTTAAAAACAAAAATACGCTCTTAAGAGAGGGAGATTATGTAGATATTGTATCTGTTATTCCCTCAGGCACTAAAACCGATAACTTTAACACAAAATACATAGCCTTACATGTAAAGATAAATAACTTTGTAAGTAATGGTAAAACTACCAGTACACCAATTTCTTATAATGAAAAAAAACAGATTACACGAGCCGACACCATTGTTTTACTGATGTCACCAAAAGATATTAAAAACTTTCTGGCGGTTTATTATAAGACACAGGCTCTCAATGCAAACAGAGTATACAACACAAACAACTACGGCGGACAGTTATGGATGATAAAAACACCCAAAATTATAGATGAAAACCTGCAGGCGCAAAAGAAGCAGCTTATGATTGACAGAAAAGTGTATAGAAAAAGAACAAAAAAGCAGTATCAAAAGGTAAAAATTTCTTATGAAAAATAGACGCAGTTTTCGCAATGCTTTTGGAATGGGACAAATTATGGCAATGCTGCTTGTGGTCCTTCCGACTCTTGCTTTTGTTATTACTCTCATGATAGATTACTGGAGTGTTATGCAAGAAGATTACAAATTAAAACTTATAGCCAATCAGACTTCTATGGTACTTGATGGCAAAGAAGATCTAAGAGCAGCCGACTTAAATACTACACTTACCAATGAAATTAATAATATCTGTCCAAGAGGAACCACGCTTAGTTTTTCCACTCCCCAGGATGCGTCTACTCTCGGTCAGGTTAGTGTTACTATTGCTTATGTGCATAACGGACCTTATTTTAAAAATAAAACATTAAATACCCAAATGCAAACCTATTCATACCATGATCAAAATATATCAATAACTGGCACATGCCAATAAAAAAGAGGAAAAAATGAAAAAAATACTAGTATTACTTGGAATATGTCTGAATCTTTTAGCAAATGACATTCTTGTTTTTAACAATGAGTATCAGGTTCTGCCGCTTCAAAAGAAGATTAAAAGACTCATCGTCGGCAATAAAGAGACCATTAATGTTTCTCTTTTAGATGCAGTTTCTGCAAAAGGCACTTTACTGAAAATATTTGGGAAAAAAACCGGTAATACTTCTATACTTGTTATATACAGAGACAACTCCATAGAAAATTATCATGTTTACGTCAATGAAAACCTCGGCTATATACAAAAAATGATAAATATAATAGAGCCAAACCTTACACTCAGTAAAGTAGGCAATGATTCTACAGTAATTGCCGGGGTATTCAAAGACCCGCATGACAAAAAAAGAATCTATGAAATATTGCAAAAAGGCGGTATAAATATAGATAAACTTATGGATTTGACAAAAACACAAAAAGTCAACAAGATGATTCGTACAAAACTCTACCTTATAGCTGTTGACAATCAAAAAGCAAAGGATTTAGGCGGTGTAACAGGATTAAGCTTTTTTAATAAATATGTGAATGCTACAGCAAATGCAGGTGCAGCAAACTCTGCAACATTCAGCGGTTTTTTACTTGACAACCTTGGAAATTTTACTACATCCACAGGAAAGTCAGTCCTGGCAACATTAAATTTTCTGCAGACAAAAGGAATTACCCATATTCTTGATGACACAGTACTTATAACAACCGAAGATAAAAATGCAACCTTTCGAGTTGGTGGGGAACTTTATATTCCAACAGGCATCACGCAAAACGTTGGCACAGCACCTACTATACAGGTTACCGCTAAAGAGTATGGATTAAAACTGACACTTACAAGTAAGTTTATGCAGACAAATGGTTATATGCATATTAATGTAGATATTCAAGACAGTGCCATAGATGCAAATATTGCACACAATGTTTCACTTGGCAGTGGCATATCTATACCTTCATTTGTCAGTAAAAATATCCAAACAAATGTAGTGGTAAAATCAGAGCAGGTCATTGCTCTTGGCGGACGTCTCCATAGTGAAAATTCAAAATCTGAAGAGAAAATACCTCTTTTAGGCGATCTTCCGATTTTAGGTGAGCTATTTAAACATAAAATTGAAAATTTAGGCACCACAGATTTGATATTTTTACTTGTTCCCGAGATTGTAGATGCAAATGAAGATATCGATGATACAGACTTTTACAGGAATTTCAAAAACTCAAGTAATATTCTCCATGCAAAAGTCACAGATGTTTTAAAAGAAGAAGCCGTTGACAGGAATATAACTAAGCAGACAGCTGAGATTGCACAGGATTCTGAGATAAACGCTACTCTCATTACACCCGTTATTATAGAAGAAGAAAACATAAAAGAGGCAAACAGCAAAACATCGCCCTCAGAGGATATTCAAGAAATAACCCTTGAACTACCAAAAGAGAAACTCACACCCACACTTCACACTTATGCTGTCAATGCACAAAAAATATTTTTAAGAGAAAAACCGCTAAACGGGAAGCGTGTTAACGTCTGGAAAAAAGGGCATAAATTTACTGCAGATGAATCAAAAGTTATTGATGGGACTACATGGCTCAAAGTCAAACAGGACTGTTTTACTACATGTAAAGATATAAATAATAATTTATGGATATCACAGAAATACACGCAATCATATAAGAAAAACATATAATTACTCTAAGTAAATATTATTTGCTTTTATTATATTATAGTGATATAATAATCACAAGTTTATCACAAAAAAAAGCCGTTTTATAAGAAATAACTTAAACGGCATAAAAAAATAAAGAAAAAACACGAGAGGTGTGTTTGATCTTTGAAGCACTTCAATTT
>CAZDEM010000231.1:0-2797 GCA_964504315.1 uncultured Sulfurimonas sp. | reverse complement strand
GAATGGTCTCGGTTATCACCCATCATAAAATAGTGATTTTTTTCAACTTTAAGAGGGTTTACATAAAAAATCTGGATTGGAAAACGTCCGTTGTTTATGATCTTTGGGTCATGATGAATGCCAGGATGTTTTTTCATATAAGGATTTTTTACCCATAATTTTTCATTATAAACAGCTATATCATAATGTTTATAATTCTTTTTAATCCACTCATCACCCTCTTTAAAGTGAATAAAAAGATTTTTGTCCGCCACAAAAAGTTCGTCACCGGGCAGGGCGACACAGCGTTTTACAAAATGCTGTTTAATATTGCCTGGGTATCTAAATATTACAATATCACCGCGTTTTGGAGTATCTCCATCGACAATTTTAAGCTCTTTGCTCCATGGAATGATAGGGATTTCCAAAAATGGAATATAAGGCATAGGAACACCGTAAGCAAATTTTTTGGCAAAAAGGTGGTCTCCGATTAAAAGAGAGTCTTTCATGCTGCCGCTTGGAATTCTAAATGCCTGGGCAATAAAAAAGATAGTAAAAAGGACAATGACGATAGTCCCTGTCCAGCTGTTTGACCATTTGTACGCTTTATGTAAAACTTTTTTCATTTAATTAATCTTTCTTTTGTGCATTGAGTTTTGCAGCTTTGAGGGTATTGCTCAAAAGCATGGCAATAGTCATCGGTCCGACACCACCCGGAACAGGAGTAATGTATGAACATTTTTTACTTACATTTTCAAAATCAACATCACCGACAAGTTTACCGTTATCAGCTCTGTTAATTCCTATGTCAATGATAATTGCACCTTCTTTGACCATATCTTCTTTTATAAGGTTAATAACACCGACACCGACAAGGATAATGTCTGCATTGAGCGTATGCTTTTTTAAATCATCTGTAAAAATATGACATACTTCAACAGTAGCATCAGCATTAAGCAAAAGTGCCGCCATCGGTTTGCCGACAATATTTGAAGCACCGACAACGCAACAGTTTTTACCTTTTACATCTATATTATATTCGCTTAAAAGTTCCATTACGCCCAGTGGTGTACACGGAACAAATCCGTCAAGATTTGTTACAAGACGACCCACGTTGTAAGGATGAAAACCATCAACATCTTTTGCAGGATCTACAAGCTCAAGGATTTTTGTCGTATCAATTTGCGAAGGAAGAGGCAGTTGTACGAGTATGCCGTCAATATTCGGGTTTTGATTCATCATCGTGATGGTATTTTCTATCGCATCTTGTGAAATGTCTTGGGGCATTTCATGTGTTACTGAATAAAAACCGACTCTGTCACATGCTTTTTTCTTCATATTTACATAGGCCTGACTGGCTGGATCTTGTCCAACCAATATAACTGCTAAACCAGGTGTCAGGTCAGTTTCGGCTTTTAATTTGGCAACTTCATTTGTCACATTTTCTTCAATTTTTTTTGCAAGTGCTTTCCCATCAAGAATCTGCATTTAAACCTCTTAAATAAATTTTTTGTTATTATACCCTTTTAAAATAATATTAGGCTAATAATGAAATATATACTTTTTTTAATAATTCCCTTACTTCTTTTCTCCTCAAGTACCTTTATAACACCGATGGAATATGCCTCGCAACTTTACAAAAATCCAAGAGGAATAGGCTGTCAGAGCTGTCATGGAGAGAACGGTGAGGGAAAAGTCATAGCAAACTATGTGCATAAAAAAAAGAAAAAAAGCTTCGTCGGTCCGCGGATTAACAATATTGATTTCAATGAATTTTATCGAGTTCTCAATCAAAGGAAAAGAGGTATGCCAAGATATTTTTTAACTACCCAAGAAATTAAGGCACTTTATTTGTATCTGCATAAAAATGATAAGAAGAAAAAAAATGTTAAATAAAATAGAAGAAGCATATAAGAAAAGAGATTTAGCTGCACTAGATGCTTTGGCAGTTCCGACATTCCGCCAGGTAAACAAAAAAAACAATTTTAAATCAGTGTTGATGCTCTCTTGTCATAATATTAAACATCTTTCTAAAATACAAAGCCTGGAAGCTGAGTGCATTATGCTTAACTTGGAAGATGGTGTAAGCAAAGAAGACAAACCTTTTGCCCTTGTTTTGGCAGCTATTTTTCTTTCACAACTTAAAAAAAGTAATAAAAAACTGGTTGTACGGGTCAATGCTTTAGATGAAGGCGGTTATGATGAAATCACTTATCTGAATCAGTTTATGCCTGATGCTATTCGTGTACCTAAAATTAGAAACAGTGATGAAGTAAGAAATGTACTGGCTCTTTTGCATGAAGAGATAGATTTGCACCTTTCTATAGAAACAGCAGAGTCCTGGCATAATCTTTCAACCTTGGCAGTAAACAAACGTGTAGGGGTGTTTTATTTGGGTATTTTAGACCTGTTTGCAGATATGGGACTTTCTCAGAGTCTAATTAATTTGCAAAACCCGACTATGAAGTATATGCTTTCACATTTTTTGATTAGTGCAAAAGCGATGAAAGTGAAGCCTGTTTCTTTCGTATTTCAGGAATTTAAAGATTTGCAGACATTTGAGCAATGGTTGTTACTAGAAAAAGAGATGGGATATGATGCAAAAGCATGTATTTCACCACAACAGGTTACTCTTGTTAATAAATTATTTATAAGTAAAGAAGAAGATATTAAAAGAGCACAAATCATTGTGAAACTTTTTGAAATGCACAGAGATGAGGGCATAACAGGTTTTGTTGATGAAGAATATGGTTTTATTGACGAGCCCGTATACAAAGGTGCTTTGAAACTTTTGCAAGCACGATAGTCTCTATAATGT
>CAZDEM010000230.1:0-2803 GCA_964504315.1 uncultured Sulfurimonas sp. | reverse complement strand
ACATATATTTTTCCATCAGGCTGTTCAATGCTAAAAGCCACTACACGGGCGAATATTTCTTTGCCATTTATATCAAGTTTTATGATATTTTCGGCACTGCCCTTTTCTTTTGCAAGGTCGCACAATAAATCTACTTTTTTCCCTCTTTCTTTTCCAAGGTTGAAACTTGCATTTTTGCCGGTTCCCTCCTTATCTATATAAAATTTTTCTTTACCGTTTGTATAAATATTATTATATTTTTCATCTTTGATTGCAACCACAAAAGGAATATTTTCCATAAACAGATCAAACTGCTGCTTTGAATAACGCAGAGTGTTTTCAAGCTCTTTTAATTCTGTAATATCATTAAAAACGACTATAAAATTATTATCCATTCCAATTGTATTTTCTAGCGCATGTACTACAAAAAAATACTCTTCATCATCTTTTTTCATACATACCTGATGCAGTTCATCCGGTCTTTCAAGAATATATTCCAGCCATGTCTGCTTGCCCATTTGAGCCTGTATACAGTTCTCTTTTTTTATAAAAAAATTATATATACAAGAATGTTCCTTCTCAAAACTTTCAAGCTCCTTATAGCCCGTAAACTCAAGCATCTTTTTATTTGCACGAGAAATTTTTTTCCCGTTTGTCATAATCATAATATTAGGAGTAATTTCAAAAACGGTCTCAAAATACTCTTTATGTTTTCTCAGCTCTTTTTTCAGCCAGTAATTCCATACAATTACTCCAATATAAACCAATACAAAAATAAGCAGTACACCGCCCAGCCATGGAAAATAAACAAATATATTTTGCTTGTCATTGAGCATATTGAGAGTTTTTATGTGTAAGCCTAAATACTTCTCTGAGATATCATCTTTTTGCTTCTCTGGTATATAATCAAGTGCCTTATTGAGCAGTGATGCCAGCTCCGGCCAATCTTTTCGCATGCCAAAACACTGTGCATTAGCGTTCATGTCAATAGCTGTATTTACTTTTAAATTGTTTATACCATTTCGTGCAGTCAAAAAATGACTGACACCCAGTACAGCCACCAAAGCATCTGCTTTATTGGATGCAACATCATTGAGTCCTTCTAAAACATTTTTTACATACTTTACATGTAAGTTTGGATATTTTTGTAAAATCTGTTTTGTAGAGGAATACCCTTTTACTAATGTTACATTGAGTTTGAGTAAATCTTTGGTAGTTTTTATATTTTTTGTATTGTGTTTTGTAATGAGGACAAGAGGTGTTTTAATGTAAGGCTTGGAAAAAACCAGAAATTTTTTCCTCTCGGGCAGTTTTACAACTGTTGCAACAGCATCAATTTTATGTGCTTTAACAGCCTGCATCAATTCAGGCCAACTTAAATTTGAAACAATTTTAAAATGTATCGGCAAAATTTGCCCAATCACGTCCAAATACTCTTTTACAATCCCTCTGACTTCACCGTTGTCATCTATAAAGCTATAAGGTGCATAACCATTGTCAATACCTATTTTTACAGTTTTGTGCGTTTGCATCCACGCCTGTTCTTTTGGCGTAAATGTAATATTTTGGGCATGCAAAGAAACTTGGAATAATAAAGAGAACAATATAATTATAATTTTCATTTTATAAAATTTATTCATGACTCTTATCTTATCTGTTTTTAGCTTAGAAAAATAATTTTTAAAATTTTGTGTCTCATACATATAGTTAGTATAAATTAAAAGGCATATCGGACATAAAATTTATTCAGCACCCGCAATAAACTTACTTTTTAAAATAATAGCAGTACTCTAGATTCCCTTCTTTCCCTGTCAGTTTTGAAGGCGATTTTTGCACTAACTGCCAGTTTTTCAGGTTACAGACGTCTTCAAATTTTATCATAGCATTTGTTATAGCTTTTTTGTCCAAAACGACACCGTTTTTGTCTCGTTTGACTTCACGTCCAACTTCAAACTGCGGCTTAAAAAGTAAAATGATATCTTCACACCCAAGCCTGTCAACATCATCTAAAATATATAGCAAAGAGATGAAAGCCACATCGCTTACAATCAAATCAAATCTTTTATCTGAGTCAAACTTACGAATATCACAACCCTCATGAACATTTACTCGTTCATCCGCACGCAAAGAGTGATGCAGTTGGTCATGTCCCACATCTACACAACTTACCTCTTTTACTCCGCGTTCAAGCAAAACCTGGGTAAAACCACCCGTAGAAGAGCCGATATCCAAAGCTGTTTTATCTGTTACATGTAACCCGGTTTCATTTAAAAACTCATCAAGTTTAAATGCCGCACGCGAGACATAAGACCTATGTTCCAAAACACGCACCTCATCACTCTGCTGTACTTGAAAAGCAGGCTTCTTAACAAGCTTATCATTAATATAAACAAGCCCTTCTTTAACAATAGTCTGAGCTTTATTCCGACTCTCAACAAAATCGTTTTCTACCAAATAGTTGTCTAATCTCACTGTAATAACTCTTTAAGTTCATCTTCCGTAAGTGTTTTCACACCTAAACTAATGGCTTTGTCATATTTGCTTCCGGCATCTTCACCATAGATGACATAGTCTGTTTTTTTACTCACACTGCCGCTTACTTTTGCGCCTAAGTCTTCGAGTTTTTCTTTTATAACCGGTCGCGGTTCGCTCATTGTTCCTGTAAGTACAACTCTTTTGCCTTTAAAAGGGTTATCTTGAGCTTCTTCTCGCTTTATCGGCGCTATGGGCTGTAATATCTCTTGAAGTTTTCTCACCGTCTCTTCGTTGACCCGCATAAATTCCAAATAAGACTCCGCCATCTCATCACCTATACCTTCTATAG
>CAZDEM010000229.1:0-2808 GCA_964504315.1 uncultured Sulfurimonas sp. | reverse complement strand
ATATTGAGCAGCTTCATGACAAACTTCATGAAAGATATCGTGAAATTTTCGACTTGTTTTATTCTGAAGAAAAGAAAAGTGGTTTTTTATCAAAAATATTTAAACCAAAACAAAAAGTATTGACAGAATCAGAATTGAAACTGGTAAATGAAGAGTATGCTGCAATGGAAAAAACGGCAGAAGAACTTTTAGCTGAAATATCAAGATTACAGAGACGTTTAGTTGCTGTTGCAGAAGAAAAAATTAATGCTTTAGTATAAAAATTAATTTTTTTTGTTCTGTTACCTTTTTGTAAGTAAAAAGAAGATAGAATGGCATCATGAATAGAGAAAGTGTTGTAGCAAAGAAGAAGTTTGGACAAAACTTTCTTAAAGATCAATCAGTTTTAAGACAAATCGTCGAAGCGATGCCCAAAAATGATAATAAAATCGTAGAAATTGGGCCTGGCTTAGGTGATTTAACTAAATTTTTAGTTGATGTCAAAAGTGTAGAAGCTTTTGAGGTAGATACCGATTTATGTAAACTGTTACAAAGTACATTTAAAGAAGAGATTGCTACCAAGCGACTCCATATAAATTGTGGAGATGTATTGACAGCTTGGCAGAGTGAACTTGTGAGTGAGCCGTATGATTTGGTGGCAAATTTGCCCTATTATATTGCCACAAACATAATATTGAAAGCACTCGCAGATCCTATGTGTAAAAATATACTTGTAATGGTTCAACTTGAAGTAGCAGAGAAATTTTGTGCAACCGAGGGTGAAAAAGTATTTGGTTCTTTGGGCGTTATAGCTCAAAGTGTGGGGACAGCACAAATTGTTGTAAAAGTTCCTCCGACTGCATTTGATCCACAGCCAAAAGTAGATTCTGCTGTTTTTCTTATACAAAAAAAGCGTGATAGAAACGATAAAGAATTCGAGGATATGCTAAGAGTTGCATTTTCGCAGCCTCGTAAAACTTTAGTGAAAAATCTATCATCAAAATATGATAGGAAACTACTTCAAGAAGCTTTAGAAGATTTAGAGCTTGCATTAACGATTCGTCCTCATCAGGTGAACACTAACGACTATCACCAACTCTATAAATTAACAAGGAGTTTGGATGGCAGAAAAGACACAAGAGGCAGCACAAAGTAAGCCTCAGGAACAGCGCAAACCAAATAGTAACCGTAGACCAAATAATAATCGTAGACCAAACGGCAACCAAAATAAGCCTGCTGGTGAAAAAAATGCAAATGCAAATGCAAAGCCAAGAACAAATAACAATAAAAACAAGGGTCGTGGCCGTCAAAAACGAGGAGCTTCTCCTGTTGATGACAAATTAAAAGCATTCGTTGTAAAAAACCAAGAAGCCCAAAAGCAGAGACTTAACCCTCATTACAAGCTTGACTTAAACTCAAAAGCAAAAGTTCGTGTTACACCACTTGGTGGATTGGGAGAAATCGGCGGAAATATCGCTGTATTTGAAACTGACAATGAAGCAATTTTAGTTGATGTCGGTATGAGTTTCCCAGATGAAGATATGCATGGAGTTGATATTTTGATTCCTGATTTTACATATCTTCATGAAATTAAAGACAAGATTGTCGGTATTGTAATTACTCATGCCCATGAAGACCACATCGGTGCAGTACCTTACCTTTTTAGAGAATTACAATTTCCTATATATGGCACGCCACTGCCTTTGGCAATGATTGGAAACAAGTTTGATGAACATCATTTAAAAGAGAGTAGAAAATATTTCAATCCTGTTGAGAAAAGAAAAGTATATAAAATAGGAAATGATTTTGAAGTTGAGTGGATGCATATGACACACTCTATTTTAGACTCTTCATCAGTAGCCATTACAACAGAAGCCGGTACGGTAATTCATACGGGTGACTTTAAAATTGATTATACGCCGATTGACGGCTATCCTGCAGATTTACACCGTTTAGCACATTATGGCGAAAAAGGTGTTTTATGTTTAATGAGTGATTCAACAAACTCACATAATCCTAATCCGACACCATCTGAGCTTAGTGTTGCACCGGCATTAGATCGTATGTTCAGCAAGGCAGAGGGAAGAGTAGTTCTTTCAACATTCAGCTCAAATATTCATCGTGTTTATCAAGCAATTCAATATGGTGTGAAGCATGGTCGCAAAGTGTGTGTCATCGGACGTTCAATGGAGCGTAACCTTGAAGTTGCTATGCAGTATGACTATATTAAATTACCAAAAAATATATTTGTAGAACCTGATGAAGTAGCACATATGAATGATAAAGATGTGCTTATCGTGACAACCGGTTCTCAAGGTGAGGGCAACTCGGCACTGTTTAGAATGTCAATAGGTGAACATAGACATATTAAAATTAAGCCAAATGACTTGATTGTCCTCTCTTCTCGTGCTATTCCTGGAAATGAGGGTTCTATTTCTCAGATGCTTAACCACCTGCAAAAATGTGGGGCTAAAATAGCATATGACAAAGATCTCCACGTTTCAGGACACGCATCGATAGAAGAACAAAAATTAATGCTCCGTCTTGTGAATCCTAAGTTTTTCTTGCCGATTCACGGTGAATATAATCATGTTATGAAGCATAAAGAAACAGGTATGATGTGTGGTGTTCCTGAGAGAAATATTCTTCTTATGACAGATGGCGAGCAGATAGAAATCGCACCAAAGTATATGAGAAAAGTTAAAACTGTAAAAACAGGAAAAACTTATATTGATAATCAAAACAAGTATGAAATTGAAGATGACATAGTTATGGATCGTCAGAAAATTGCAACTGACGGTGTTGTAATGATTGTTGCACAGGTAAGTG
>CAZDEM010000228.1:0-2823 GCA_964504315.1 uncultured Sulfurimonas sp. | reverse complement strand
GAAATTGTAACAATTATAGAAATTTGTAAATTTCTTTTATCGTAACATCAGTTAATATTTCTCGTATTCTACTTAACATAATCTAGTCTAGCAAAAGTTGTTAAGCAGTTTGCTTAAAAATAAAAATTATTTATATTGTTTTAATATTTGACTCAACGCGAAAATTTTCAATAATTTCATTACATGTAACCGGCCGTGAGAAAAGAAAACCTTGTCCGAGATCGCAGTTTGTTTTACCGAGAAAATTTTCTTGAGCCTGTGTTTCGATGCCTTCAGCAACTATTACATATCCGAGTGTTTTTGAAAGAGCGATTATGGCTTCTATGATGACATTATCTGAACTTCCGTGTGCTATGTCATCTACAAAAGATTTATCTATTTTGATGGTGTCGGTTGGGAGTTGTTTGAGGTAAGACATAGAAGAGTAACCTGTACCAAAATCGTCGATGGAAATTTTAAATCCATGATTTCTGAAGTTTTGTAAAATATTCATATTGGCAGTGGTGTGCTCCATTATGAAGCGTTCAGTGATTTCAATCTCTATCTCATGTGGTTTGACATTGTGTCTTTTTGCTATGGCTAAAAAAGTTTCTAAAAGATGAGCTTCTTTAAACTGTAAACTAGAAACATTGATGGCAATATATTTTATTTGAGAGTTTGACTGCTTCATCTTTTTAAATGCTTTACATGACTCTTCAAAGATAAAATATCCGAGTGGGATTATCGTTGAGTTCTCTTCAGCGACAGGAATAAATTCATCAGGGGGAACATTACCAAGCGTTGGACTCTGCCATCGGATGAGTGCTTCAGCAGAGTGAATGGTTTTTGTGCTGAGCTTGTATTGTGGTTGAAAAACCATATAGAGCTCATTGTTTTGTAAAGCACTGCGAAGCGCCATGTCGATATCTAGTTTATGCTGGATGTTCTCTGAAAGTTCTTTTGTGTAGTAGCGAAAGTTGTTTTTCCCTGTCTCTTTAGCAAGGTACATGGCACTGTCGGCATGTTTTATGAGTGTGTGTGAATCTTCCCCATTTTCCGGATAAAGGGCTATACCGATACTCGCGGTAGTGATAAGAGAATGTTGGGCTACATGTATGGATTGTGCAAGGTTTTCTATAATGTTTGAAGCTATTATTGCCGCATCACTTGCAGATGCCAAATTTTCTAAAATTACAACAAACTCATCACCACCCCAACGAGAGATAAAGTCACTCTCTCGGAGTGTTGTTTTAAGCCTTGAAGCAACAGCCTTTAATACTTCATCTCCTATGTCGTGTCCAAGTGTATCATTGATGACTTTAAATCGGTCAAGATCTATGAACAGCACAGCTAAGACAACTGTATTCCTCCGGGCTACTACAAGAGCATGTTGTAAATATTCTTCAAAGCTTACACGGTTATATAGCCCCGTAAGTGCATCATGGTAAGCAAGATAATCAGCTTTTGCCTGTGAAGTTTCCAGTTCTCTGAGATCGGTTTGCACTGCAGTATAATTGACAACGTCACCTTTGCTGTCTGTGATTTTTTTAATCGTTGTCCAGACAGGAATGATCTCTCCGGACTTGGTTTTATTGACAATTTTTCCTTTCCATATGCCATATTCTATGAGCTGATTCCAGAGATCTTTATAAAAACTTTTATCTTGCACTCCTGAGTGTAAAAAGCTGAGATTTTTTCCTCTTATTTCATTGAGCATATATCCGTATATGTTTGTAAATGCACTGTTGACAGAGACAACCTTGCCCTCTGCATCGGCTATGGTAATGGCTTCTTCTGTATTTTCAAAAACTGTAGCAGCTTGGGCAAGCTTTTTGTTTTGTTCTATATACTCCGTAATGTCAAGCTTAAGCGCAATATAGTTGACGAGTCTGCCTTGAAGAAAAATAGGAACAATTGAAGCTTTTTCGTACAAAAGTGTGCCGTCTTTTCGCTTGTTGATAAATTGTCCATCCCAGTTCTCTCCTTTTGCAAGTTTGGTGTTGAGCTCTTTATACATATTTTCATCTTGGAGTTCTGATTTTAATATTCTTGGATTTTGCCCAAGAACTTCTTGTGCTTTATACCCAGTCGCTTTTTCAAATGTTTCATTGACATAGACGATTTTTTTCTCTGCATCTGTCATAACAACAATATTGTCACTGTGTTCTATGGCATACTTAAAGGCTAAAAGTTCTTTTTTTGTTTTGTTTGACTCAAGATGAGAAAGAATAAGTGCAAACAGAATAAAAACTGTAAAGAGGAAAAAAGTACCCACCAACCATATTTGGTACTGAAGATTTCTTTCATAGTCATGTATAATATGTAGCTTGAGCGCTTCTATTTGCGCATAAAGAGGATTTGCTTGAATCTCTTGTGAAACCTCTTTGAGTGAATGGAGTGTTTGAAGCATGACTTTGGAATGCCTGTAAAAAGTATATAGATATTGGTTTTTTTCATTATGGGCAATGATTTTAAGCTTATTGAGTTTTTTATCTATAATTTTTTTATCAATATAATTACTTGAAGCATATCTCAAAATATAAAAAAGAGTTTCATTGGTGAGGTTTTTTGCCTGAAGTGAAATTTCAGGAGCATCAGAAATAGTTGTATGCAGATCAAAAAGAAAGTGCGAACTGTTGATAAGAGTAGAATTTTGTGCTTTAAAATATTCTAAATCTTCGACTTTCCTTTGAAAATTTTTTGAGATATCTTTTAAAAGAGCAGAAGTGTCTGTATTGTATTTTTGTAAATCATTGCTTAAGCTCTTAAATGTTTGCTGAAACTTATTTTCTGATGTTACGATAAAAAGAATTTCAAAATTTACACAAAGTAACATTGAGAATT
>CAZDEM010000227.1:0-2845 GCA_964504315.1 uncultured Sulfurimonas sp. | reverse complement strand
TAATTGTCCGTACTTGATTTTATATAAGAGTGTGTATAGTCAAAGCTTGTAGACGCATTGTTTACACCGCCGATACTTTTGACTTCGTTGTCAAACTCACCTGCTTTTAGGTTTTTACTTGATTTAAAGTTCATGTGTTCAAGCATATGCGCAATTCCTGTTTTGCCCATTACTTCATTACGGCTTCCGACTTTGTAAAAAATGTCCGTACTGATGACATTTGAGTGGTTTTTTAATGGTATAACTACAATTTGCAGACCGTTTTTGAGTGTTTTTGTTTCATATTTTGGTAATGATGATGCCATAAGTGTTCCTAAAGTTAATATTATTACAAGAAGTGTTTTCATTATTTTCTATCGGCTCCGACGGCTTGTGAAATATTTTCAAAACCGTCTGCTTTGAGCAGTTGTATAAGTTCATTGTTGATGTTCATAATCATATCCGGTCCGTGAAAAATGAGTCCGCTTAAAATCTGCACCAAAGAAGCACCGGCTCTGATTCGTTTATAAGCTTCTTCTGCCGAGTCTATACCACCGACAGAGATAAGTGTTGTTTTTCCATAAAGTTCTGCCGCAACAGCGTCAAAGATTTTAAAACTTTTTTCTTTAAGTACGGCACCGCTGAGTCCGCCAATATCTTTTGGATGTTTTACAAGTGAATAATCAATCGTTGTATTTGTTGCTATAATGCCGTCCGCACCGTATTGTACTGCCATTTTTGTCAAATTTACGGCAGCGTCTACTTCCATATCCGGTGCTATTTTTAGCAGTATCGGCATAGAAGTAAGCTGTTTTGCCTGAGAAAACAGGTTTTTAATAAACTCTTCGTTTTGTAAGTCTCTCAAACCCGGTGTATTTGGCGATGAAATATTTATAACGAAATAATCGCCCAAACCGTCAAATGCTTTAATGAGATGTGTATAATCATTGATAGCTTCATGTTCAGGTGTTACTTTGTTTTTTCCGATATTAACACCAATTGGTGTAGTAAATGGATAGCGTTGTTTGAGTCTCTTGACAACTTTATAGGCGCCGTCATTGTTAAAACCCATAGCATTTTGAATACTTTGCTCTTTTATATGACGAAACATTCTCGGTTTTGGGTTTCCGGGCTGAGGCTTTGGTGTGACTGTCCCGATTTCTGTGAAGCCGAAGCCTAAGATTTGCATACCGCGTATCATTGTTGCATTTTTATCAAATCCGGCACCAAGGCCTATCGGGTTTAAAAAAGTATGGCCGAAAATCTCCTGTTTTAGGCTTGCATCATTAACAAAGTGCGATTCTAAAAAAGGATTAAAAGGTATTTGACAAATATTTGGCATTCTTAAAACACATTCTGCAATGTGATGAGCTGTTTCAGGTTCAAACTTAAAAAGTAAAGGTTTTATAGATTCGTAATTTAGCATAATTATCCACTTATTTAAAATGATTAGACTTAGTCTAGTAGATTATACTCAATTTAAGATAAATAACTCCTCAAACTCTTTTGGCACAACCGGTTTAGAACAAAGATATCCTTGATATAACTCACAGTTTATTTCTTTAAGGAGTTTAAGCTGCTCCTCTGTTTCAACACCTTCAGCAACTACATTAAGTCCTAAATCATCTGCAATGCCTATAATCATATTTACAAATGTTAAATCATCTTTCGTATAAATATTATCTATAAATGATTTGTCGATTTTGAGTGTATCAAAAGGAATGTCTTTGAGGTACGACAAAGAGGAATATCCTGTGCCAAAATCATCCAAAGAGAGTGAAATACCCAACTCTTTTATGCCTTTGATAATATCCAGCCTTTCGTTGAAGTTGTCAATAAGTACAGATTCGGTTAATTCTATATCAAATTTGCTTCTGTCAATCTCTTGTGTATAAGTTTGTAATTTTTGCAAAAGGTGTGGGTCTTTAAATTGCACACCCGAGAGATTGATGGAGACTTTTATGTTTCTTAGCGGCGTGTGTTCCCATTTTTTTATCTGAGATGCTGCTTCTTGTATGATCCATTCTCCAAGAGGAATAATACTCAGATTTTCTTCCGCGATACTAATAAATTTATACGGAGGGATCAACCCCTCTATTGGGTCAATGAGTCTTATTAGTGCTTCGCATCCGACTATTTTATTTGTTTTGATATCTATTTTTGGCTGATAAAAAAGTTTAAAATGATTCTGACTCAGAGCATCTTTAATGATTCTTTGTATGCTGATTTTTTCTTGAACGGCTTTATTGATGGCATCTGTAAAAAACTGAAAATTATTTTTTCCAAGTTCTTTTGATTTGTACATTGCAATATCTGCATTTTTGAGCAGTGTTTGTACATTATCTCCATCTTTAGGATAAATCGCAATACCCATACTCGCAGTTATTTGATAATCTTCATTATCAATTTGAAAAGGTGTTGAGAGCTTTTCTTTGAGTCTCTGTGCAATTTCTACAATTTTATTTTCATCTTTAAAATCAGGCAAAACTACAACGAATTCATCACCGCCCAAGCGGGATACAATGTCATTGTTTCTTGTCGCATTTAAGAGAATATCGGAAATATATTTTAAAATTTTGTCACCGAATTCATGCCCTTTTGAATCATTTATTTTTTTAAAATTATCTAAATCAAGAAAAATAATGGCAAATTCATTTTTGTCTCTTTTTCCTTTTGAAATCAGCCAGTTGAGTTTTTCTACAAGACTAAGCCTGTTATAAAGTCCGCTTAATGGGTCTTTTGTAGATAAATTATAAAGTTCTTCCTGTTCCTGTTTTAATCTTTTAAATGTCATACTGAGTGAGTAACGAATGCTTTCAATCTCTTTTATAAAAAAGTTTTGCGGAGAATTTTCACTGTAGTAGGC
>CAZDEM010000226.1:0-2855 GCA_964504315.1 uncultured Sulfurimonas sp. | reverse complement strand
TATCATACTGGAATAACCATGTACATGGTGTAGGGTAGAATTGTCAGGAAGGAAAAGATACTGGATACAGTGCTTTACTGGTTTTAAACTACAATATCTTTAACGGTTTAGCCGATTCATCTGCCAGACAGGCAAGTAAACACAGACTGCTTAACAAAGATTATACCCTTGCAGACGCGCAAAGATTCATTAAAGCAAATACTGAGATTGCATGGCAAACATACAACCTGACTAAAAAACAATTAGTCTACATTAACAACTACATTAAGTATTCTTCTCAAACAGTTGCAGATTATTATAAAGAGCATAATCTTGGCAGAAGAAGTATTATTGACCTTCTTAACATTGAACTTGAATACAACAATGCACGAAATGCAAAAGTAACAGCTGAGTATGACAATTTAATCGCTTATTATCAAATCTTATCATACACTGGTAAAATTATAGAGAACTTGGATGTCAATGCTCAATAAGGAGATTAAAGACCCTATATTAGAGTGCTTGGTGATTTTCACCAAGCTCTACAATCGGCCTTTTTCTGCTGCAGCTTTAATTGCTGATTTACCTATAGAACCGGGCAGGGTTACTCCAAAACTCTTTTCACTAAAAGCAGATGGATCAAAATCTGCTTTCTTCCGAGCTGCAAAACGCGCCGGATTTAGCTCTAAGTTAGTAAACTACTCATTTAGTGATATATCTCCGCTGTTATTACCAATTATTTTAGTTTTAAAAGGCGACAAAGAACACGAAAAAGCTTGTATACTCACTGAAATCAGTCCAGATAAAAAGTATGCCAGAGTAATTCTTCCAGAAGTAGAAAATAGTGAAAACTGGGTAGAAGTAGAGGCACTGGAAAATGAATATACGGGATTTGCCTTTTTACTAAAACCTGAACATCATTACAAAGATCTTCATAGAAGAATTTTAAAACATGAGAAAAAACATTGGTTTTGGGGTACGCTAGCCTACTCAAAAAGTATCTATGTAGATGTAATCATTGCTTCATTTATGATTAACCTTTTTGTTTTAGCAACGCCTATTTTTACATTAAATGTTTATGACAGAGTAGTACCAAACAACGCAACTGACACATTATGGATTTTTGCAACGGGGATAGTCGTCATCTATGCCTTTGATATGACTTTAAAATTTTTACGTTCATATTTTTTAGAAAATGCTGCCAAAAAAAGTGACATTATTATGTCTTCTATTATATTTGAGCATGTACTGAATCTAAAACTTGCTTCAAAACCACAATCCGTCGGTTCTTTTGCCAGTAATATAAAAGATTTTGACTCCATTCGCGGTTTTTTTACCGCATCTTCAGTTGCTGCTATGGTTGATTTACCTTTTGTTTTTATCTTCTTAATCGTCATTTACATTATAGGCGGTCCACTCGTTGCTATTCCTATTATCAGCGGACTTATCATCATCCTTTACAGCCAGCTGGTCGAAGGTCCAATGCGAAAAAGTATAGAAAGTACCTATGAAGCTTCTGCGCATAAAAATTCTGTCCTTATAGAATCACTTTCAGCACTAGAAACCATCAAAGCTTTGGGTGTCAGTGGACATTCTCAGTGGAAATGGGAAGAAGCAACAGGTGATGTAGCAAAAAAAGGACTCAAGTCAAAAATACTCTCCAACTCGATTTCAACGTTTGTAAACTTCATCGTTCAACTCAATACAGTTACAGTTGTTGTTGCAGGAGTATATGCTATTGGGGACAAAGCTTTAACTATGGGTGGGCTCATTGCTCTTGTAATGCTTAGTTCCCGTATGCTCGCACCTTTGGGTCAAGTTGCTTCACTCATTTCAAATTTTCAGCAAACAAAAACTGCTTATGATGCCATTGATGATATTATGCAACTCGGCGTCGAAAGAGAAGAAGCCAAAAAGTTTGTTGAAAGACCGTCTTTTAGGGGAAAAGTAGAGTTTCAGCATGTAAGCTTTACCTATCCAAACTGTGAAAAGAAAGTTTTGGATGATATAAGCTTTGTAATCCAACCTGGAGAAACAGTAGGTATCATCGGTACCAACGGTTCAGGTAAAACAACTATAGAAAAGCTTATGCTAGGTTTATACGAGCCTACTGATGGTTCCATACTTATAGACGGTATAGACATCCAGCAGATTGACCCGGCAGATTTAAGAGAAAACATCTCTTATGTTCCTCAAGACATTGTTTTGTTTCAAGGAACACTCAAAGAGAATATTATTTTACGTTCACCCGATGCAAGTGATGAAGATATTTTATATGTTTCAAAATTTAGCGGTATTAGTAGTTTTGCAGATATTCATCCAATGGGTTATGATATGCCTGTCGGTGAACGAGGTGATGGACTTTCCGGTGGACAAAAGCAGTCAATTTCCATAGCAAGAGCTTTTATACACTCAGCACCTATTATTTTACTTGACGAGCCGACAAATTCTATGGACAGTGCCAATGAAATGCACTTTCTCAATGCTATGAAACATCATAAATTAAACCGAACAACTATTATAATTTCTCATAAAAACCAACTGCTGGCACTGACACAAAGATTAATCTTACTGGATCAAGGAAAAATAGTATTAGATGATAAAAGAGATGAAGTTATTAAACAGTTAAACAAACCACTGATTCAAAAAAGTTCAGGAGACAAAGCATGAGTCTTCAAGATAATTTTGTAGATTATTCTTATAATAAACAAGATATTAAAAAGCTTCGCACAAAAGATGAAGAAGATTTAGAGTACATGAATTCTGTGAGCTCAGCAATGCTGATGCATACACCGTTTAGGACAAAAATAATGCTTTGGATATCTTTTTTCGTTATCATATGGCTGATTGTTTGGGCATATTATGCAGATATTGAC
>CAZDEM010000225.1:1454-2875 GCA_964504315.1 uncultured Sulfurimonas sp. | reverse complement strand
TGTAACATATGGTGATTTTAATTCTGGAACGTTGCACAGTGTTGAGTATGCTCTTAAAATGGGAAAGGAAGTTTATGTCTTAGCACATAGAATTGGCGAGAGTGAAGCAACCAATGATTTACTCTTACAGGGAAAAGCAAAAGCGATTTATGATTTGGATGCTTTTGTTGCCAAATTTGCACATCTCAAAAGTTCAGAATCTATTTTAGATGAATTTTTGCTTTACTGCCAAAGTAATCCGACGTATGAGGAAGCTTTGAAAAAGTATCCGTCAAAAATTTTTGAAGCAGAACTGGGTGGAACAATAGAAATAAAAAATGCAAAAGTTTATACAATTTAAGATGAGTTAAAGGATAAGCATCGCATCGCCGTAAGAGTAAAATCTATATTTTTCTTTTATCGCCTCAGCGTAGAGCTCTTGAGTTTTTTGTAAACCTACAAAGGATGCAACGAGCATAAGCAGTGTTGATTTTGGCAGATGAAAATTTGTCAGTAGGTGATTTACTCGTAATGGTTTGTTATTTGGATGTAAAAAAAGATTTGCTTCGCCTTTAGTCTGTTCTTTGTGTCTTGCATAAAATTCTATGGTTCTTGTTGATGTTGTTCCGACACTTACGACAGAAATCGTTGAATCTAAAATCTCTTTTGCTTCTTTGGAAATATCGTAATATTCTGAGTGCATAGGGTGCTCGGTGATGATATCAGCTTCAACCGGTTTAAATGTTCCGCTTCCTACATGTAACGTGACATAGGCATGTTTATGGTTTTTACAAATTCTTTCATGTTGTGCGGGTGTGAAATGAAGCGAGGCAGTCGGCGCGGCAACGGCACCTTCTTGGCGGGCAAATACACTCTGGTACTCATTTGCATCTTCATCTTCATCTGCTCTTTGAATATATGGAGGCAGCGGAATATGCCCGATTTTATCTATGATCGGGAGTAAATCTTCAAAACGCAGCAATATGTCATTTTGATAAAAATTAACTTCACGACTACCATCTTGATGGAGCTTTGTTACTTTTACTTTGAGATTTTCATCAAAATATATTTCGGTACCGACTTTCACTTTGCCTCGTATATAAACATTAATATCATGCGCATTAAGTGCTCTGTTGATCAGCAGTTCAATTTTACCGCCGCTTGGTTTTTGTCCAAAGAGTCTCGCTTTTATAACTTTGGTATCATTAAAGATTAAAGCACTCTCTTTAGGAAGAAATTGTTCAAGATTGTAAAAAAAAGTATGTGTAATTGTGTCTGTAGCTCTGTCATATACCAAAAGTTTGGCATGGTCGCGGGGTGAGGCAGGATAGCTGGCTATAAGTTCATCAGGGAGTGTGAAGTTATAGCTTTGGGTAAGTAACTCTTTGTTACTCACCTTTTTTCCCGTCATCTACAAGTTCGTCATAATCTTCGTGATGTTC